>JAUXBJ010000308.1 GCA_030619425.1 bacterium | reverse complement strand
CTGACGTTGCGGTGCGTCACGGTAGTAAATCTGCTCATATTCAGGCGCGCGGTGGCGAAAGTATTTCAGAAGTTCGGAATCATTTCGGGGCATGGTACTCTACTCGTTCAAACGCCCGGTGAAAGGTTGGTGCTGCTCTCTTCGCGTGAGTCCAGGATTTTCTGCGCCAGTTGTCTTCCCAGTTCGTCGGCTTGCTGCAAAACAGTGGGATCGTCGGCCGCCGTTCCGGCCTTGGTGAAGTCACTGGAGTGATAGATGAGCATCCCCTCGTTGACTACATTGACCCATTTGAAAAAACCGGCGATCACTCTTCGCGCTCCCTCGAACCAACCCCGCTCCCCACCCACTAAAACCATCGCCCCCGGCCGGGAGCGACTCAGTCGGCGTATGAAGTGATGTTGAGGGTCAACGTTGTCGTAGTCGGGCGGACGAAAACAGTTGCAGCGGTCGATGAACATCTTGGCCTGGGCACTCACTGAGTCGAAATAAACCGGCGAGCCGAACAGCAGGCAGTCACACTCGACCAGCGCCCGGTACACCAAAGTCAGGTCATCGTCAAAAAGACAATACTTCGGCGCGGGTGATTCGCCGCACGCCTGACAGGGAATGTAGGTCAGGTCGTTCAGGCTAATCGTTGTCTTTTGTACTCGACCTTCTCCACTCAGTGTCTCGACCACGGCATCAGCAATCCGATTGAGTATAAAATCGGTTGAGGAACCCTCGACCGGTGAACCTGACAGCGAAAGCAGCTTAATCAAGGTCGACCTCCTCAAGCTCTTCGAGTCGTGCGTAGAGTCCAAGCAACTCTTCCTCAAGTTCCTTTTTACGAACGGTCGAAGCGTTGAGGCGTTCCCAGTCCTCCGGCGCGATCTCGTTTTCGATAGTGCGATGCAGATTCTCCAATTCGCTCTCGTGGTCGGCTATCTCATCGCGAGTCGCCTGGAGCGCCTTTTTGTGGCGTCCGCGCTGCTTTGATTTTTCCTTGAAGGCAAGGTAGGCCTCTTTGGATTTCACCGGCCGCACCGTCGGGGTCTCTTCGACTGCCTCGGTTTTCTCTCGGAAGTTTGCATAGTTGCCGTCGTACATAGTGGCGGCGCCGTCTTTGAGGTACAGAACACGTCCCACCACGCGATTGAGGAAATAGCGATCGTGGCTGACGATCAGGCAACTGCCGTCGTACTCAATCAGCGCTTCCTCCAAACGTTTGCGTGAATCCATGTCGAGATGGTTGGTCGGCTCATCGAAGATGATGAAATTGGCCGGATGGTACAACAGCCGCGCTAATGACAGTTTGGTCTTTTCGCCGCCTGACAGGCTGGAGACCAGCTTGAACGGGTCCTCATCGGAAAACCCGAAACGGGCCAGGTAGGACCGAATCTTGCCAATCACAGCCTGCGGGTCCATCTCCCACAACGAGTCCAGAACGGTCGACTCGGGATTGAGGTCGGACAGTTCCTGATCGAAATAGGCCACCTCGACCTGATGGCCCAGGCGAATATCTCCCCTGGCCGGCGCCAACTGTCCCACCAGCGTCCTCAACAGGGTGGACTTGCCGGAACCGTTGCGACCGATGATACCGACCTTGTCGCCGCGGTAGACATCGAAAGACAGGCCTCGGACTACAATGTCGGCGCCATACCCGAGTGACAGATCGCTTACGGCCAGAATATGCGCCCATGACCGGCCGGATGAGGTCATGTCGATCCGGGCTGACTTGCCGTCGGAGCGTAACGGCGCCAGCCTCTTGATGCGGCCAAGGTATTTGAGCTTTGATTGCGCCTGTTTGGTTTTCTGTCCGGCCATGTTGCGCCGCACGAACTCCTCCAGCCGTTTGATCTCGGCCTGTTGGTGACGATAGAGGTGCTCGTGCTGCGTCCGCCGGGCGGCTCTTTCGGTCAGATACTTTTCCAGGCCGCCGCTGTAAAATTCCAGTTTGCCGAAGCGCAACTCCCAAATCTCTGCGGTGGCGGCGGCCAGGAACGAACGATCATGCGACACGACTATGAAGCTGCGATCGGTCGCCTGTAGGTATTCCTCCAACCAGCGCGTGGATTCAATATCGAGATGGTTGGTCGGCTCATCAAGAAGCATCAGATTCCCTTTTCCCGCCAGCGCCCGCGCCAACCCGGCCCGGTTGCGCTCACCGCCGGAAAAGTATTTGACCAGATCCCTGTGCCGCGCCGGTTCAAACCCCAGTCCGTGCAGGATGGTCTCGACATCGTGTTCGAAACTGAACCCGCCGTCCTGCTCGAATTTCTGCTGCAAATCACCCAGTTGATTCAAGCGTTCGATATCTTCCGGCTGATGTTGCAGGTGATCTTCCAATGCCGCGATCTCGGTGTGCATCGCGGCCAGTTCGTCACGCGCCGAAGCGACATAGTCGAAAAGCGTTTTCTCATCGTAAGCGGTGAGGTCCTGTTCGATGTAATCAATGCGACATTGTTTGGAACGATGCACCGCTCCCCGGTCGAGTCCCATCCGCCCGGCAATGATCTCAAACAACGTTGTTTTACCGCACCCATTCTTGCCCACAAGGCCGATACGGTGGCCGGTTTTGATAGTGAAGGATACGTCGTCGAGAATTACCTGGTCGTTGAACTTGCGGGAGATTCTCTCTGCCGCCACCAGTGTCATGGTGACTCCTCGGAACCGGCGCTGCGGGCCAGAAGCATTTCGATCAGCAACAGGATGGCGGCGAGCCACAGAAACAGCGACCAGAGTTCCTTGCCAAAACGTAACTCGGAGATCACAGTCATCAGGTCGGCAGTCGTCGGCAGAAGATGATGTTCACCGGCGCCGAGTGCGGAGACCATTTGATCGACATCGACCACCGCCAGGTCGGCTTCCGTGGGACTCAGGTTCAGGGCAAAGCGATCAACTTCCTGACCAAGATAAGTTGTACGGTAGATACCCGGCTGGTCCGCCGCATCGGGGCGATACAGGAGCCGATCACCTTCTTCCTGGGGCGGTACAATGTAAACACTGCTGTCGGGCGCTCGCAACTGCAAGGGTGAACGAAGCGAACCTCGTATGTTCACGCTGCGGGCGATATTCTGACCGACGAAAAGTTCGAGATCGACACTGCTCAGATCGGACGCCAGGTACTCCGCTACCCGTGACACGAAAGGCACAAAGAAAGCATGGCCGGTGAGGTCGGAGTACTCAGGCGACATCGGCCCGGTGAAAGTCAGGACACGACCGCGTCCGTAACGACGCTCGACCAAAGCCGGTCGGTCTCCGGAGAAACGCATCAACACCCGGCTATCCGACAACAGACTCAACCGGGGCAGCGTGTAGAACTTCACCAGGGGAGGTTTGCCGTCTTCAAAATCAAAGACGGAGAAAATCGGATGTTCCAGATCGACGGAGCTGAACGTGTAGTGACCGGCCCTGCTGACTGATGTCTTGATCGGTTCTTTAATGACCACGCCGGTCGTGACGGACCATTGACGATTGAACGCATCAGTGTCGGTCTCTGAACCGTAGATCATGAACAGAGCCTTGCCCCGATCGACGAACGACCATAAGCGTTCGACATAGCTGTCGCTCAGTGCACAGGCGCCGGCGAGTATGACTACATCGTAGTCCCGGAAGTTCACACCGGAGAGCTGCTCAGGATCGGCCTCCTTGACCGACCAATACTGGTTGACACTCGGCGCCGGGGTCAGAGCCAACGACACGAAGCGCGAGGTCTGGTCACCACGGATAATAAGGACGTTGAAACGATCGGGAATATGCAGACTGAAGTAGAACCGATTGTCGGCGGCAAAGCGGTCATCGGAAAGTTCTATCCATCCGGAATGGAACCCGGTGTGGGAT
>JAUXBJ010000359.1 GCA_030619425.1 bacterium | reverse complement strand
TTGGAAACCATGCGCTGCAACTCTTCGGGGACATCAGCCTTGTAGCGGGCCAGCGGCTCGGGCTCGTCTTGGAGAATCGCATTCAGTGCAGAGGCCTCGTTGTCGCGGCTAAAAGCCGTTCGACCGGTGATCAACTCATAGACAACAACGCCCAACGAAAACAAGTCGGAACGGTGGTCAACCTCCCTGCCCTGAACTTGCTCGGGCGACATGTACTGCACCGTCCCCATGGTGGAGCCGGTTTTGGTGAGCTGCTCGGCGCCCTTGACAGCCGCCAATCCAAAATCGAGCAGGCGCAGTCTGTTCTTCTCGTCGACGACGATGTTTGCCGGTTTGATGTCCCGATGTATGACTCCTGACTCGTGGGCGGCGGCGAGACCTTCGCAAATTTGAAGAGTGAGGTCGATTATACGCTCGAAATCGAGATTCTCCGCTTTTGCCAAACTGCCCAGTGTCTGTCCGGTTACTAACTCCATCGCAAAGTAGGGCCGCCCCTGATGCTCGGAAACTCCGAAGATCGTCACGATGTTGGGATGATTCAGCTTGGCGGTAGCCTCGGCCTCGCGGTGGAAACGCGCCCTTGAGTCCTCATCCTGGCAAAGGTGAGCCGGCAGGAACTTCAACGCGACTTTGCGCCTTATACTCGTGTCTTCCGCCAGATAGACCTCACCCATGCCACCAGCACCGATCTTCTCAATGATCCGGTAGTGGCCTATGTCGGTGCCCGCGCTTAGGACGGTGAAGGAACGTGTTCGATCATCGTGCGAGTCATCTGTGGCCATGGGAACGAAACCTCTCGTCGTCGGCGATCTTGTCGCCACTCTCCTGAATGAAATTAAGATAGAATCTCAACTACTCTCAGGCAACTTCAAAAGAGAGGCATTTGCTCGGAATATCCCCGGGGTGTGCATATATAAGTGGCCGTTCCGAGCGCAGCTACGCCGATTTCAGCAGCGTTTCAAAGCTCACGGGGGAGAGGTCGCATAGCCTCCAAAGAACGGAATACTGGCCCCCCAGTATATCAATTATTCCAGGACATACGAATGCGGGTTGAATCGCTATTGAGGGTAGCGTAATCGCGCTACGCGCAGCCACTTATGTATAACATACACCACGGAAATGTTCAGAACAAAGGGAAGGGCGCCGCGGGCAACCACAAGGGGTTCAGCCCGACGTCGATCCTCGAGGGAAACACCCTTGACAGAATCGGCGTCATGTGCTTTCTTGGGTGCAACACGAGTAAAGGCAGAACATTGTTGAGGGAATCCCTGATACAGTGACCGATGATCAGGAATGGATCAATAGATGATGACCGGACCTTCAAACCGCATCGGTGATTACGAAATCATACGTGAGATAGCAGAAGGCGGTATGGGCAAGGTGTTCCTGGCCAGGAATGTCCATCTACCAAGCATGCTCGTGGTGTTGAAGTTCCTCAAGGAACAGTCTCTTCAGACACGGTTTCAGAGAGAGGCATCCGCCCTGTCCCAATTGAGCCACACCAACATCTGTCAAATCCGACATTTCTTCATTCATGGCTCTGATCTCATAATCGTGATGGAGTACATTGACGGTCAGAGTCTTACTCAGTTGTACCGTAACGTGGGGTCTCCTATTCTGTCGTCGATTCGGCATATTTTCGTGCAGGTCTTGGACGGCCTGGCCTACGCTCACTCCCGCGGAATCGCTCATCGTGACATGAAGCCCTCCAACGTAATGATTGACAGTCACGAGACCATCAAGATAATCGACTTCGGCATTGCCCGACATATAGATGAACCTGAACTGACGATGACCGGGGTTCTGATCGGCTCCCCGAGATACATGGCGCCGGAGCAGTTCACTGAGAATAACATTCAGAACTATGCCCTGTGTGATGTCTATTCGGTAGGTATTTCTTTGTATGAGATGTGTTGTGGGCGGCCTCCGTTCGAAGATACAAATCCGTACATCCTGAAGGAGAAGCACTGCCGGGAAATACCCACGGAACCGACGAAGCTGAATCCGAAGATCACGCCCCAACTGTCGCAAGTTATCAGCAAGGCCATTGCCAAGAATCCGTCTGATCGCTTTCAATCGGCCCCCGAGATGCGAGATGCTCTGCGGCACATAACCGTGCAAACCGAGGGAAGGCGCAGACCCGGACGACCCCCGACGCAAAAGCGCAGCAGGGCGAAAGTCATCAGCCTTACGGTCCTGCTCATAGCTTTGGCCGTCGCCGTGTACTGGCAGCGAAACACGGTTACGCCCTGGCTACAGCACACTTACTCGCAAATCGCCGACCTCGTTTCGCCCGAACCATCAATGTCTATTCCAGAACAAACGATCACTGAGGATGAATCCTTCCTTCCCTTTGAGCTTGCGACTCTGCTGCCTGATGAGATAACGCCTGATAGCGTTGAGTGGTCTGTGACCGAGGGCAGGCACCTGTCTGCCGGCGTTTCCCCTGGCGGCCTCGTACGGATAACCCGACACGACGCGGAGTGGAACGGCTCAGACAGCATCTGGTTTCACGCCACTTTTCCGGACAACCAGGTGGATTCGGCAGTCGGCGTGTTTACGGCTACGCCGGTAAATGACGCACCGAGACTGAGGGAGAACTGGACGACCAGAACCCGACAGGGCACTCCCTTTAGACAGATTTCGTTGGACGACATTGTCGAAGATGTAGATGATCACGACAGCGCTATAATGTGGCATTGGGAAGACCCACAGAACATCTCGCTGTCAAAAGACGGTGAGCGGAACCTTGTCGTAGACTATGTCAACACCTGGAGTGGTTCCGAAAAGGTCAAACTGGTGGCCACCGACAGCGGCGGCCTTTCGGATGTCGTCACCGTTACTTTCATTGTCCAATCGAAGCCGAAGGCGCCTCAACGGTTTGATGTTACCATCAAAGTACTGCCCGCGGACTCCCGGGTCCGTGATGATGAGGGTATCGTCCACGACAATACACCCTCCGTCTCACGAAAACCGGGTGATTATATGTTCACCACTTTACACAAGAGTTTTCCACTCTATACGATGCGACTACACGTCGGCGACGAGGACATCGATACCGTCGTAAACCTGTCGGACGTGTATGGATCGGTGGCAACCGGCCAACTGGGCGTGTCGGTCGTCAAAAACAACCTCGAAGTGCTCAACAAGGAGATAATCGTAAACGGGTTCCGGACAGGACACTTCAGCAGAGACTCGCTCAGAACTATGATTGCCGGTACTTATACGGTGAGCATCGGAGGGCTTGACGGTCTCGAAATCGACAGCACGGCGGGGGGGGAGATCGTTACGGAT
>JAUXBJ010000212.1 GCA_030619425.1 bacterium | reverse complement strand
GCCTGCGCGGGAATGACAGAGATGCGGCGTTTGCCGCAAAGTGTGTGAGTGTGTTGAGAATATGATAGTGTTCAGATAAGGGAGATCGGTGATATGTCAGGTCATTCAAAATGGGCGACGATCAAGCGCAAGAAAGGGAAGACCGACGCCGAACGCGGCAAGGTCTTCACCCGGCACATTAAGGAGATAACCATAGCCGCCCGTGAGGGCGGCGGCGATCCCGAAGGTAACCCCAGATTGCGCACGGCAATAGCAGCGGCCAAGGCCTCTAACATGCCGGCCGACAACATAAAACGGGGAATACTGAAAGGAACAGGTGATCTCCCTGGGGTCACCTACGAGTCGATCACCTACGAAGGCTACGGTCCCGGCGGCGTGGCGCTCTATATGGAGGCGCTGACCGACAACAAGAACCGCTGCGTCAGCGAAGTACGCCACGCGCTGACCAAGTACGGCGGCAATCTCGGCGCTTCCGGATGCGTGGCGTGGATGTTTGAGAAGCAGGGCCTCATCACGATCGATCTGGACGCCACGGATGAAGACACGATCATGGAAGTAGCTATGGAGGCCGGCGCCGAGGACATCAAAAGCGATTCCGGTACGTACGAAGTGATCACGCAGCCGGGCGATATCGACACGGTCCGAGAGGCTATCGAGGCCAAGGGCATCGCGATGGTGTCAGCCGAGGTGACGATGATCCCCAAGGATTCGGTCAAGCTCGAAAAAGAATCGCAGGCCAGTTCCATGATGAAGCTGTGGGATATACTCGAAGAACTCGACGACGTCCAGAAAATCTATGCCAACTTCGACATCTCTGAGGAGCTTCTGGAAAAGCTGGCCTGACGTGGAGGACCGTGGCCAGCGTGGCCCGGACGTTCGTCCGGGTTTCCCAAGAGTGTAACCAATGAGACCCGGACAAATGGGCTTGTTGAAAAAGGTCCTTTTCTCGTCATTGCGAGCGACCGAAAGGAGCGCGGCAATCTCTTACGCCAAGTCTGCCAACGAATTGAGATTGCCGCGTCGCTACGACACGGGTGTCTTCGCTTCTCGCAATGACGGCTTTCGGGGTTTGTCAACAAACCCAAATGTCCGGGCCACACCGATCAGTACTGTGTTACGAAAGCCAACCTGCCGAACCGAAAAGGGTTGACAGAATGTAATAGCGACGTAGTATAATCAGTATGAGCCGGGTTGTTGTTGTCAAACACGAGAGCGCGATCAGCGGTGAACCGTTACCGGTCGGTAGCTATATGAACATGCTGAAGGAAGCGCTGACCGTTCTTACGGGCGAGATGGAGGACTTGGCATCAGTGCGGAAGCTCCTGCCGCGCGGTGCGGTCGGCATGAAAACCAATTGTCTCACCGGCAAGCTCAACTCCACGCCGGTAGCGCTGGTCAATGCACTCTCCGGTATCCTTGAAGACGCCGGATGGAATGCCAACGACATAGTGGTGTGGGAGCGCACCAATCGTGAATTGCAGAAGGCGGGGTTCAAGCTCAACGCCTCCAGTTTCGGTCGTCGCTGTCTGGGCACGGATGCGAACGGTGTCGGGTACAGTACTCGGTTCTACAGTGCCGGTGAGTCGTCAAGTCTGGTCAGCCGCATTCTTGAGAAAGTGGTAACCGTGAATATTAACATGCCGGTGCTCAAGGATCACTCCATCGCCGGGCTGTCGGGCGGTCTGAAGAATATGTTCGGCGCCATCAATAATCCCAACAAGTACCACGACAATAACTGCGACCCACACGCAGCCGAGGTGTCGATGATGGATCCCATTCGCTCCAGGAACCGCCTGACTGTCATGGATGCCGTGCAGGTTCAATTCCAAAACGGTCCGGGGTACGACCAGCGGTTTCTGGTGCGCTATGGAGGTATCATACTGTCCGATGATCCGGTGGCCGCCGACCGAATAGGTCTTGAGATAGTTGAGCGCTTGCGCAATAAAGGCGGTTTGCCGAACCTGGCAGAAGCCGGACGTCCGGCAACGTACCTCCGGACAGCCGAGAAGTTAGGACTTGGCGTGGCGACCATGTCAGGCATCGATCTGAAGGTTCTTGCGGTCGACAACAAGGGTCATGCGCGACCGGGGAAATTGTTGTGATGGACCGTCGGCTTTTCCTGAGATGTGTTGGCTGTTCCAGCGCCATAGCGGCTGCCTCACACAGTGGGTTGTGGCCTGAGTTTCTGGGGGGGATTCAGAATGTCTGCGCCTTCGACAGCGCCGCCGGACTATCCTCGGTTGAGGCCCGGTACTACAAGAAGCTGGAAGAGGGAGGCATTGAATGCGAACTTTGTCCAAGGAAATGCCGCATTACCGATCTCGAACGCGGCTACTGTGGGGTGCGGGAGAATCGCGGCGACGTCTATTATACGTTGGTTTACGGACGACCCTGCTCAATGAATATTGATCCCATCGAGAAGAAACCGCTGTACCATTTTTACCCCGGTACCACGGCCTTCTCGCTGGCCACCGCCGGATGTAACGTCAACTGCAAGTTCTGCCAGAACTGGGAAATCTCGCAGGCGCGTCCGGAACAGGTCGACAACATCGAACTGCCTCCGTCCGGCGTCATCGACATCTGCAAGCAGCGCAGTGTTCCCATCATTGCTTACACTTACTCTGAACCGATAATTTTCTATGAGTACATGTACGACATCGCCGAGCTCGGTCACAAGCATTCGATCAAGTCGGTGATGATAACGGGCGGTTACATTGAGAGGCGGCCGCTGGCAGATCTGTTTCCGCATATGGACGCAATCAAGGTCGATCTCAAGTCGTTTCGTGAAGACTACTACAAGAAGATCGTCAATGGCACATTGAAGCCGGTTCTTGATGCGTTGGTGCAGATCAAGAAGGCCGGTGTCTGGCTGGAGATAGTTTACCTGGTGGTGCCGACGTTGAACGACAGTGATGAAGAGTTCTCTGATCTGGCGCGATGGATCAAATCCAACTTAGGTCTTGATACGCCGATTCATTTTTCCCGTTTTCACCCTCAGTACTTGCTGCGCCATCTGCCGCCGACACCCTTGAAAACGCTTGAGCGAGCGCATGCAATCTGTCGTGCCGAGGGACTGCAATTCGTTTACCTCGGCAACGTCCCCGGTCACGCCGCCGAGTCCACTTATTGTCCCGGCTGCGGTGAGGTGCTGATTGAAAGACGGGGGTACCACATCGTTCGCAATACTCTCAAGGGGAATCGGTGTGGACACTGTGATCGCACCATACCCGGGCTGTTTTAGATGAACCGAAGCAAACCGTTTCTGCTCGGTCTGTATTCGATCTCCGGGCAGGTGTTGCTGTTGCGGGAGTTGATATCGTCGTTCAACGGCGATGAACTGCTCATTGGGTGGGCCATGTTCGGCTGGCTTTCAGCCGTAGCCGTCGGCGCGTACGCCGGGGGTCGCGTGGGGCGAGCGGTGGGTGCGGAAATGTTGTTCATCGGCGGAGCCATCATGCTGGCACTAATGGTACCGGCTGTGCGGCTATGCCCAATGTGGATAAGCGACGTGGTCGGTCAGGTGATCCCGTTCGGCACGGCGGCGGTTATAGCGACGCTGGCGATGTTGCCGGTGGGGCTTCTTTCAGGCTGGCTGTTCACTACCCTGGCGCGCGAGGGGTGGCGCACGACGGACGCTATCGTCACGGTGTATCTCTGGGAAGGGATAGGCGCTTTCGTCGGTGGTGTGATGATAGCCTGTCTTGCCGGGGGATTGATGTCTAACCTGGCCCTGACGCTTTCTGTGTCCATAGCGGTTGTTGCCTTCGTGTTGCTCATGCACCGGGATCGAAGACCGGTGATTACCTGGCTGTTCACTGTCGTCACACTGGTGCTTCTGACCGGGGTGTCATCCCTCGCCGGCAGACTCGATGAGGCTCTGGACCGGATCAAGTATCCCCAGTACCAGGTGATGAAATCGTTCGACACCCACTACGGGCGACAAAGCCTGTTGTCGCGCCACGGCCTTCTGATACTGTTGTCCGACAATAAAACCGAGGCTACCCTGCCGAATCTGGAAACGGCCGAGAACCTGTTGATTCCACCGTTGTTATGCCGACCCGGCGCGCGCGATATCCTGTACTTCGGACGTAGCGAGTTCGGGATCGCTCAGTTGGCGCGCGACTTTCCGCAGTTGCAGATAACAGCCGTCGATCCCCGTTGGCAGTTGACCGGCGCTGTCGACCAGGCCATGCCGTTCCCGGGCGGGGTCTCGCGCCTGACCGATGACCCGGTATCGTTCATCGCGGCTCGAGCCGGTCTCGACTGGTATGACATCATCATCGTCGATGCCGGGGAGCCTGACAGCTACCGCACCAGTCGCCTGCTCGGTGTTGAGTTTTTCACGCAAGCGCGAAGACTTCTCAGAGAAGACGGTCTCTTGGTTGTGCCGACCGGCTATGATACCGACCGCTACGTGAGCGACGAAACCGCTATGATTCTATCAACCATACACCAGAGCCTGGCCGTTTCCTTCGGAGATGTTGAAATCTGGCCGGGCACAGGGACGGTTTTCATGGCGTCAGCGTCGGAAGTCTGCCGCCCGGATGTCGACGCCTTCGTGAGCAGGCTGGACTCAATGGAGTACCAGCCGGTTTATCTGAGTGAGGGTTTTCTACGTGATCGCCTATCCGAATTCAAGCTCGATCGGCTCAACGCTTCTCTGATTAGCATCGACCAGGTGAACAGCGTGGCTCGACCCATCTTGCCCCACTTGCAGGGTATGTATCGTTCGCGCAGTGGTTTTGATCGGGCCATCCTCTCTCTTTGGTTCAACCAACCGTACGGAGTAGTGATCGGTCTGACTCCACTGTTGGCTGTCCTTGCTTACGCCTTGTTC
>JAUXBJ010000383.1 GCA_030619425.1 bacterium | reverse complement strand
TCGCCTGACGGAAAGCGCGCAGTCTTCTCGGCGAGAGGGGATGTCTTCACTGTCCCGGCTAAGGATGGGAACATACGCAACCTGACCAACTCCTCAGGGGCAAATGATCGTAGCCCCCTCTGGTCCCCGGACGGTAGGAGCATTGTCATGATTTCTGACGAGAGCGGAGAAGACGAGCTCTATCTCTATTCCCTTGACAGTAAGAAAACTGAACGATTGACCATCAACGGCTATTGTCACAAGTATAGTCCGTCTTGGTCACCGGACAGCAAGAAACTCGCCTTCTCGGACAAGGAACTCAAACTTTACTCTGTTGATGTGGAGACAAAGGAAATCAAGCAGCTTGACAAAGCAAGTCGTAACGAGATTCGTGGTTTCGCGTGGTCGCCTGACAGCCGCTATCTTGCTTACACCAAGCGGCTGGAGAACAGGATCAGGGCCATTTTCGCGTATGATTTTGAAGATGGCCGGATCCACCAGGTAACGCCCGGTTATACCCATGATTTCTCTCCAGAGTTTGATCCCGAGGGTAAGTACTTGTATTTCCTGTCCAACCGGAGTTTCAACCCCGTCCTGAGCGACTACGAATTCCAGTTTGTCAACACCGCCATCACCAACCTTTACCTGATTGTGCTCGCCGCGGACGGTGAATCGCCATTTGCTCCCAAGAGTGATGAAGTGGAGCTAACATCTGAGAAGGTAGAGAAGAAGAAGGACAAGGAAGGCGATAACGACACCAAGAAGCCCATCACCTGCCAGATAGATTATGATGGTATTTACGATCGCGAGGTTGCGTTCGACCTCCCGGCTGGTAACTATGGCGAACTGTCGGCGATAGGGGGAGCTGTATTCTACACTTCACGTCCCATGAGGGGTTTGCGTGGTCGTGTTACGCAGGACGAGAGAGTCCTGCACAAGTATGACATAAAAAAGCAGAAGGATCACGAGTTCGCGCCCGCAGTGAACAGCTACCGGCTGACACCCGATGGCAAGAAGATGATACTGCGCAAGGGAAACGATTACCATATTATCCAGACTTCCGGAAAGAAGGTTGACCTGGAGGACAACCGTCTGGACCTGTCAAGTATGGAAATGTATGTGGACCGTCAGACCGAGTACGTGCAGATGTTCAACGAAACCTGGCGTATGCAACGCGATTTCTTCTATGACGAAAACATGCACGGTGTCGATTGGGCAGGGATGCGCGATCGTTATGCCCCATTGCTGCCATACTGCGCCCACCGTTTTGACCTGACCTATCTGATCGGCGAAATGATCGGAGAATTGGCCTGCTCGCATACGTATGTCGGCGGTGGTGAGAAAGCCCGCATTCCCGGCAGTGAGGTCGGATTGTTGGGAGTTGATTTCGAAATTGACCACCAAGCCGATCGAGTCAGAATCAGCCGTATCTTTCGCGGCGAGAACTTCGATGAGAATCTCCGTTCACCCTTACGGGAACCCGGCGTCGGCGTCAATGAAGGTGACTATCTTCTTGCCATCGATGGTCATCAGGTCGCGACCGAAGTTAACCCCTATTCCTTGATGGTAAACAAGGCAGACAGGCTGGTCACCCTGACTGTTAATAGCAACCCGACCATAAAGGGAGCGCGTGAAGTAACTGTCCGGCCGATTGCTTCTGAAGAAGCCCTACGATATTTCAACTGGGTAGAAGACCGACGGCTGTATGTCGACTCCGTCTCAGGCGAACAGATCGGTTATCTGCACATTCCGGACATGGACAGCTATGGGCTATACCGTTTCGCCAAGATGTTCTATCATCAGCTGCGCAAGCCAGGATTGATTATCGACGTCCGCTACAATGGTGGCGGGTTTGTTTCCGGATTGATACTGGATCGTCTCCGCAAAGTGATCATGGCAATGCATGCCTCACGAACATACGAACCCGGACCGACCCCGGGAACCGGTATTAACGCCCACATGGTGACCCTAATGAACGAGCGCTCCTGCTCCGACGGCGACTACTTCCCCTACTTCTTCCGTAAATATGGGCTGGGGCCCTTGATGGGGAAACGTACCTGGGGCGGCGTGATTGGCATTCGTGGCTATCGCCCGCTGATCGATGGCGGATACTATACTTCGCCGGAGTTCAGCATCTTCTCTCTTAGCGGTGAGTGGATCATGGAGAACGTCGGAGTGGAGCCGGATATCGAGGTTGATAATCCGCCGGACAGGTTGGCGCGTGGTTACGATGATCAACTTCAGGCGGCCATCGACTATGTAATGGACAAGATCAGATCGGAGGGTCGTCCGACCCCGTTGCCGACTCTTCCCGGCCCACCGGAATCGAGGTAGATCAATAGACGCAGACGATAGACATTCCCTCGGAAGTGGACGTTTGGCAGACGCCTACATGGCAGGAGTGAGGCGAAAGAACAAGGATTCCGACACCGACAGCAGAATCGTCGGGTTGTGGACTGGCGTGGCGTCGTTCCAAATCTTCCGCTTGCGTTTGGCCAAGTGCTCTTGCTACACTGTGTTTTGAGGAAGAGATACAGATTGAAGAGGATCCATTATGAAAAAGCATGACGCTATTCCTGTGTACATCGTCCTGGTGATTGCACTGGCCGCCGTGCCGTGCCCAGCGTGTACAAGTCTGTTGGTGACCAGCGGGGCCTCGGCAGACGGTTCAGTGATGATCACTTATACGTGCGATGGCGAGTTTCACCCGATTCTGGATTATAGTCCGGCGGCTGACCACCCGGATGGAGACTCGATCGAGATCACTGAGTGGGGCGGCAAGGTCCGAGGCAAGATTGCACAGGTCGCTCACACGTATGCCGTGGTCGATCTGATGAACGAGCATCAACTGGCCATCAGCGAAACGACGTTCGGCGGGCGTGAGGAACTGCGCAATCCTGACGGTTTGCTGCATTACTGGGATTTGATGGTGCTTGCGCTCGGACGAGCCAGGACGGCACGTGAG
>JAUXBJ010000187.1 GCA_030619425.1 bacterium | reverse complement strand
TGTCAATGTCATTTGGGATGTTTTTACGAAAATAAACACGAAATCAATGCTGAATCTCGTGTTCTCCGGGAATCTCATGCTTGACGGGATATCCAAACCCCATAGGAGTTTGCTGAGAGCATAATTGGGACCACGCGATGAGACTCCAATCCAGCCGCACAGACGCCTGGGACAACTGCTGTACCGCCGCTGCTCTTGCGTTATGTAAGCATGTCGGTTTCGGCCTGTAAGGTTGTTACCCATGTGCCCGGTCTAATGTGCAACCTTTGTACCCAGTCGTAGGGGGTGCTCGGAGTGGTACTCACTCGGTGGTGGGGCTGTCGTAGAAAAGACCGTATTTCTTCATGCGATAAATGAGAACGTGGCGAGGGATGTTGAGGTCCTTGGCAGCTTTCGACCGGTTCCAGCCGGACTTGGTCAGAGCATCAAGGATTAGTTTCTTTTCCGCTTCATGGAAAGTAAGATGGTCGGAGGTCGGTTGAGGCGAGGACGGTGCCGCCGTCTCTTCCGATACTACCGAGGTAAAGTCCGCCGGCAGGTCGGCCGTCGTCAATCGGTCCGAGCGGCGCAGAATGACCATGCGTTCGATCAGGTTCTCCAGTTCGCGGATGTTGCCCGGCCAGGGATGGTCAACCAGCACTTGCATCAATTCGTCGGCCAATATGATTTCGGCGCCTTCGGAAAAGCGCTCGAGAAACTTCCGGGTCAGGATTGGAATATCGTCGCGCCGCTGGGCCAACGGCGGCACGTGGATTGGTATGACATTGAGACGGTAGAAAAGATCCTCACGGAATTTCCCTAGCGCCACCTGTTTTCTCAGGTCACTGTTGGTGGCAGCAATCAATCTTATATCGATGTCATGTTTCCGTTCAGCGCCTATCGGTTCCACCGTCCGCTCCTGGATTACTCTCAGCAGTTTGGCTTGCAGGTCGATACCCAGTTCACCTATCTCGTCCAAAAGCAGCGTGCCGCCTTCAGCCAGTTCGAACTTACCTTTCTTGTCTTTGACGGCCCCGGTGAAGGCGCCTTTGACATGACCGAACAGTTCCGACTCGATCAGGTCCCGGGGGATGGCGGCACAGTTCACGGCGATAAAAGCACCCTCGCTGCGGTGACTGCGATGGTGTATAGCTCGCGCGATCACTTCCTTACCGGTACCGGAGGGACCGGTCAGGAGTACGGTGGCTTCGGTCGGAGCGATTTTTTCCACCATCGCCATCATCTGTTTGAACGGTTTGGACACACCCACGATGCCGTCCAGGTATTGACGTCCGGACAACTGCCCTCTCAAATATCGGTTCTCATCCTGGAGTTGGCGAAACTTGAGAGCCTTATCTATGGCCACGAACAACTGTCCATCCTCGAACGGTTTGGTCAGGTAGTCGAAGGCGCCTAATTTGACCGCCTCGACCGCCTGCGACACGGTGGCATAGGCGGTGATCAGAATGATTTCAAGGTCCGGCTGAACCTGCCGGGCTTCTTCGAGCAATTCAAGCCCATCGAGCTTGGGCATGCGCATGTCTGACAGCAGCAGATCATAGCGAGAGTCCTTTAGCGCCTGTAATGCCTGCTCACCATCGGAGACAGCGGTCACGTCATAACCGCGCTGCTTCAGTTTGAACTGAATCACGCGCAAGAGCGCAGCGTCATCGTCAGCCAGCAGGATTCGAGTGGCCATCAGTTCTCCTTGACAAGCGGTAGGATGACACGAAACTCGGCGCCTCCCCCCGGGGCTGCCTGCAAATCCACCCAACCGCTGTGACTTTCCACGATCGATTTCACAATGGCCAATCCCAGCCCGGACCCGCTGGTTTTTTTTGTGTAAAACGGCTCGAACACGCGCTCGGCCTCACTGGGATCGATGCCCTTGCCGTAATCACGCACGATTAATTCGGCCCGGTTGTCATTGGTCGCTCTGGTGGTTACATCGATGGTGTCTCTGTTGGCCGAGGCATCGATAGCGTTAAGCAACAGGTTCAACACCACCTGGTGGATCTTTTCGCGGTCGGCCGAGACGGTCAGAGTTGGATCGGCGGCTTGACTGATGGTGACCCCCCCTTTGCCCGCCTGACCTTCAAGTTGTTTGACGGCGGCGGTAACCACTTCGGCAATGTTGATTTTTTCCAATCGACTTTCACGCGGTTTTGCGAAATCGAGAAACTCCTTTACGGTGCTGTCGATGCGACGTATTTCGCGCGTGACGATTTCACGGAACTCCCTGCGCTCATCGTCGGAGGTGGCATCAGAGCAGAGAATCTCGACGCCACCTTTGATAGAGGCCAGCGGGTTCTTAATCTCGTGAGCGACGCCGGCCGCCATCTGACCAACCATCGAAAGCTTGTGCGAACGTTCCAGTTGAAGTTGTGTTTGTTCCTGTTTGCGGCGGATGGACCGCTCGCGATCAGTCAGAGCACCGGCCAGAATCGCGATGGCGAAATAGAACACGAGCTCTACAAACTCGCCGGCCAGGTTGTGTTCGCTCTGGTCACCGCCCAGGATGTATGGCATAACCAGAGCGCTAATAGTCGCCGCAACAATCAGGCCGCCGCGCATCCCGAAAAAGGAGGCGGCAATCACGATAGGGATGTAGCAGAAGCGGCCGTGGATCGCATGGATCCAGTGCGATTGGCCGAAGATCGGCTCAAGGATCCACCCATAATGAATCCCCACCGTCAGGCCGATCACTCCCGCTATCGATAGTATCTTTGCGCGCTTTTCAGTCATCATTGATATTGCTACTTTCACCAATCTTATAGCAGCCGGCGTACCGGTTGGTCTGACAGCCGGTGCAATCAAGCTTCTACCCTTGTGCCTCAGCAGCTTACACCTGGGCTTCGATCCGGTGAATCACGGCCAAGACCACAAGTCGAGAATATTCTCGACGCAAACTAAAGAATATTCTACGCTATTCAACAATATTATCGACCATTCTGTTCCAGATAATGCGGATCGATGTGCTAATATGCTGTCCAACCGGAAGTTAGTCCATCCAGATTGATTCGGCACGGAAGTTGACTATGTATTGGCCGGAAGTGAGTTAGAAGCATGTTCAAAATGAATAAGATGAAATCAGTTCGCACTCGACTCCAATTGAGTTTGGTCTCGCGGTCGACGCTTTGGTTGGCGGCGACGATCACAATCGCCTGTTCCGGCGTGTGGGCCTCAGACCGGGACGATCTCAGCGAACTGATAGATCGATTGGAAGATGGATACCATTCACCGGACGGAACCACGTCACCCCTATCGAGTGCGGCGGACCTCGAGACTATTCTTGAGGTAGCCGAGTTGAACAGTCCCAGCCTGCAAGCAACCTTTTACGATTTCAAGGCGGCGGTTGAGAAAACCGGTTATGCCGGCGGCTGGGCCGATCCCAAATTGTCATGGGGGTACTTTGTTGAGAATGTAGAGACCAGAGTTGGCCCCCAGGAGCATCGTCTCAGTCTCTCCCAGTTGCTAAAATGGCCGGGCAAACTTTCCGCCGGTAGCGATATGGCTTCGAAAGCAGCCTGGGCAGCCTATCGACGTTTTCAGTCCGAACGCTTGCAGTTGGCCTACCGTGTCAGGAAAGCGTACTACGAATACTACCTCCTTGGGCGCGAGATTGCATTGACCGGGGAAAACCGGGAGTTGCTTCGTTTCTGGGAGACGGTAGTTCGGGCCAGGTACACGGTTGGTTTGCAGAAGCATCCGGATTTGATCAAGGCACAGATCGAACTGGAAGTTCTCAATGACCGACTGGCCGGACTGAAAGACAAAAAGAAGTCTGCGGTCGCCCTGTTGCTCTCAGAACTCAATCTGCCGACCGAAGTGGAATTAGCGCCGCCGGAGCAGTTCGAGTTGGCTCCTGAGGTGCTGGACGAAGACAGCGTCATCACCCGAATCGTCAAGAGCAACCCTGACCTGCGGGCGTTGGATCATCTTATCGACAGTGAGCAGGCCCGCCGGCGACTGGCCGACCGAATGGCCTACCCCGACTTTAATATTGGACTGACTTACGTTGTAACCGGCGAGGCCGTTAATCCTGCGATGGATGAAAGTGGCAAGGATTCCTGGATGATCAACGTCGGGATAAGCCTGCCGCTATGGTTCAGTCAGAACAATGCCAAAAAGCAAGAAGCCCGCGCGAGATACCGGGCGGCGCAGTACCGCCGTGAGATGTCGGCTGATCGTCTGGTTGCACGGGTCAGCCGGATTCTTTACGAACAGCGCGATGCCGGGCGGCAGGTGCGGCTCTACCGCGATCTGCTGCTCCCCCAGACAGAGCAGTTGATCAATGCTACTTTCACTGCCTACCAGGCGGGCGAGAGCGACTTCCTCTCTCTGTTGGCCGCGCAGCGCCAGTTACTGAATTTCCAACTATCACTGGACAAAGCACTCGTCAGTGCGGCCACCAAAGAGGCCCAACTGCAAATGCTGGGTGGATATGATGACAGCAAATAGCTTCAACAATCAAAACCTAAGGAGATTACCAATGCTTACAAGAACTCTGTTTACGATTGCGGCGCTGCTATTGACACTGTCAGTAGCGGTCGCAGCCGCCGACGCCAAACCGGCCGCTACGGCCAAGGCGCCGGAATTAAAGGCACAGACGCTCTGCCCCGTCATGGGTGGCAAGATCGATTCAACCATTTACACCGACATCCAGGGGCAGCGGGTGTATCTCTGCTGCGCCGGTTGTATCAAGCCGATGCAGGAGGACCCTGACAAGTACTTCAAGAAAGCAGCCGCCGATGGCGTGCTTTTTGAAAACGTCCAGACCAGTTGCCCCGTCTCCGGCAAGGAGTTAAAAGAGAAGAAGGTCTATGCCGACCATGAAGGTCGCCGGGTCTACTTCTGCTGTGAGGGATGTATCGACAAATTCGAGAAGGACCCTCAGAAGTACCTCACCCTTTTTGACAAACCGGTCGGTGACGAGGCAGTCAAGAAGGAAAAGGGCCACGAACAGGGGCACGAAGGGCACAACCACTAGTGATTGGCTTAATGAGGAATTGACATTATGACCGGTTCAGGCTCATTCATTGGCAGATTACTCGGTTTCATTCCGCGGCGTGGAGTGGGACTGATTGGATTCATTGTTCTGATCGCATTGACGTTTTCCCTCGGCTACCGGCTATCCGGCGACAATGGAACTC
>JAUXBJ010000231.1 GCA_030619425.1 bacterium | reverse complement strand
TCCTGCGCGTCCTCAAAGAAGTGCGCAACAACAAACGCAAAGCCTCTAAGATCCTCAAGATCGACTACACGACGCTATTTGATAAAATCAGGAAATACGGTATCGGCAAAGACGACGACGGTGATTGATCGACCCGCTGCCGACGATCATAGCCATGAAAAAAGCCACCCATCGGGGGTGGCTCTTTTGGTTTGCCTGCGCATCGACGTCGGTACCCCACCCAGAGCGCCGGCGTCGGGTGGGTTTATTCTTCGCACGGGGATCCCACCTGTCGCTCCGCTGTAGGTGGGGTACCAGTGACGATCTCGCCGGGGCAGATGTGGACATCTGCCGCCTACCTGAAGCAATACGGAATGTCGAAACCCGCCCTTCGACTACGCTCAGGACGGTCCTTCGGACCACGGGTTTCGACCTACGAGACTACCTACACGCCCAGTTTGGCCAGCGTCTTTGGTATCTCGGTGAAGGTCTTGCAGGGATGCGCACCGGCATCAGTCAAAGCATCAAGTTTGTCCTGCGCCGTGCCCATCTTACCCTCAACAATCGCACCGGCATGACCCATCCGTTTACCCGGTGGGGCATAGATGCCACCGATCATCGCCAGCACCGGGGTCTTCATGGTACGGATAGCATCCGTCGCGCGTTCTTCATAGACGCCGCCGATCTCACCGCACATCACAACTGCCTTGGTGGCGTCGTCCTCTTCAAATTTGAGCAGTATCTCGTCGAAGGTAGATCCCAGGACCGGGTCGCCGCCGAGACCAACACAGGTCGTTTCGCCATAGCCTGACTGTGTGAGCGTGTCGGCCACGTAGTAGGTGATCGAACCGGATCGTGACACTGTGCCAACCCGACCCGGTTTGAAGGCGATGTCCGGCATGATGCCAAGATTGGCCTGACCGGGGGAAATGACTCCGGCGGTGTTGCCGCCGATCACCGTGACGCCGCGCGCCACCGCTTCTCGACGCACGTGCAGCATATCGTGAATGGGGATGTGCTCAGGTATAACTACGAGGAACTTGATACCGGCGCGGATAGCTTCGATGGCCGCTTCCATGACAAACCTCGCCGGTAGAAAAATCACGGACACATCGGCGCCGGTGTTGTCGACGCACTCGACCACGGTATCGAACACCGGTTTGCTCAGGACATCCTGACCGCCCTTGCCGGGGGAGGTGCCGCCGACTATATTGGTGCCGTACTCAAGCATCCGTTCGGTGTGAAACTTGCCCGCGCCCCCGGTGATCCCCTGCACCATCACCCTGCTATTCTTGTCAACGAGGATAGCCATCAGTTGCCCCCTTCTCTTGCGGCCAGTTCAACAGCCTTTTTGGAAATCTCCTCGATCGGGGTCTCAATCCCGTGCGCCTCAACATGCTTGAACAACTCAGGGTTCTCCTTCTTGGCTTCGTCGAAAATGCGGACACCTTCTTGCCACATGTTACCGGTCATGCGCATCACCATCGGTTTGGACAAGCCGTGGTCTTTGAGAAACATGAGCACGCCCCTGGCGAAATCATCGCAACGACTGATCCCGCCGAAGCGGGCGCCGAAGATCACTTTGACGCTGGGGTTTTCATCCAGAAGTACGAGCATTTTGGCGATGCGCTCGGGCGAGGGACCACCGCCTGAGTCCATGAAGTTGGCCGGCTTGCCACCGTAGTAGTGAATGAAATCGTTCCCCATGATGCCGAACCCGGCGCCACCGGGGAACATGCCGATATCGCCGTCGAGATCGAGATACGGGATACCCCAATCGGTCGCCTGCTGTTCGCGCGGGGTCATCTCGCCCTCTTCGTGGCGTTTTTCAATTCCCAACTCTTTCAATTCAGGGTGACGGAACACGGCGTCATCATCAAGCGACACGCGACTGTCGGCGGCGTTCAGTTTGCCGTCAGCGGTGAGTACCAGCGGGTTGATCTCGACCAGCTTGGCGTCGTACTTGCGAAACAGGTTGTACAGATTGACAATGATGGCCGCACCGTTCTTGAGCAGTTCAGTCGGGATACCTATCTTCTTGGCGATAGCGAGCGCGTCGAAACTGTAGAGGTCGTCTTCGATGCCGAGTGACTGTTTGAAAATTTTGTCGGGAGTTTTGGCCGCGGTTTCTTCGATATCGACGCCGCCCTCACCGGAGGCGATCACGACCAGCTTGTAGCGGGCGCGGTCAATAGTCACGCCGAGGTAGTATTCCTGTGTGATCTCGAGTCTTGGCTCGATCAGGATCGTTTCGACCGGAAAGCCTTTGATCTTGAGCTTGAACAGTTGCTCGGCGACAGTGCGCGCTTCGTTGGCGCCGTCGGCTGTTTTGATACCGCCTGCTTTGCCACGCCCGCCGGTGAGCACTTGCGACTTGAGCACCACCGGGTATTTCAACTCGCTGACAATCTCGTAGACCTCATCAGGTGACTTGGCGATCCGCCCGTCGCTGACGGGTATCTTGAACTTCCGGAACAGTTCTTTACCTTCAAATTCATATAGGCGCATATATCAATCCTTACTTTGCCATACGTTCAATTGCGGACCAGCCGCAAATTTTCAAGAGGGGCAATAAAGGGGTTTCGGAGGGGTTGTCAAGGGGCTACACTCCGTACGATTGTTGTTGCCTTAGCAACAGAATAATATATCTTAACTAGAGAAGGGAGATTCCGAGTTCATGAAGAGATTGTTCATTGCTCTCTGTCTCATAGCCGCGCCGATTCGTGCACTCGACTATCAGGTTGTGCTTGAGACCCAGATTGATGGTGCCGGAGATTTCATTCATATCGACCCGGTTATCTCTGTAGGGGTCCAACTGGAGGGTTTCGTCTTTTCAGACGGACCTGGACATCGTATCCTCTTGTATTCGATCGATGGGAGCCCTTCCAGACTTGTCGATTTGGATCGGTGGCCGACCTACTCCATCAATTACCGAGACAGCACTGACACCCTTCACGTTTATGCCGTACATCAGAACCCGGCATGGGAGCCGGAGCCGGAGTTGGTCTGGCTGCGGATTACCGAGGACACGGTTATCCAAGTCAGCGAGGCTCTCGAACTGAACCTGAGCCCGTATCCATATGGTGTCTGGGAATCAAGTCTCCTCTCACAAAGGATGTACTTCGAGTACTCTTTCCCTCGCGAGATCAGCGGGTTGGTAATCGAGGCCTGCTGGAGATGGAGGGCTTATGAGTTCATGATGGGCGAGTCAGCTGGCAACTGCACATCAGCGTGGCGATATAGCCTGGATTTGCAGGATGGACTGACGTTTGATGGGACTTCAGGTTTCCTTCAGGCAGATCTGACCTTCGATTTTGGGCGTGAGAGAGTTAGAATCAAAAACTACTATTACTATTTCAACGACCTTGAGCCGGACGGTTACAGTACTTACAGTGCCGGCAGCATCCTGTCTGTGACTACCGAGACTGGTGATCCGATCATCTTTAAGGATTCAGACCACGGCGGTGCGGGGGCTATATTCGCCGACGATTTTGTATCGTCATTACCTCGACCTGAGTTGATATACCATGGCAACTCTGAGGACCTGCTCGGGTTAAGACCGGGAAACGCGCGACATATCGCCTGCTATCACTTCGGGGCCGACGGCGTTCAGGAAGTCTGGTACACACCGGTGCCGTACAATCTGAAGTTCAGTCATATCTGGAAAGACGGCAGTGTCGTGGCGGCTTTCCAAAGCGACAACCGAACAGTCAGGTTAGTCGACTACACCACGGGCGAGTTCATAGACTCCGTGACCCTGAACCGGTCCCTGGATGTTCACACCTTCTTTGAGACCGGCGCCAGTCCGTCGATGCTCAGTCTCGTTGGTAGGAGTTATGATACGATCATCGTTTACCAGTTCGGAATGCCTACCGATGCGCCCGGCCCGGTTGAATCACCGGTGGTTCCGCGGAAATTCGTGCTCAACCAGAATCATCCCAACCCCTTCAACAATTGCACGGTGTTCGAATATAGCATTCCGACGGCGGGTCCGGTTATGCTAAAGTTATACAATTTACTGGGTCAGGAAGTAGTTACGCTGGTGAACGACTACCAGGCTCAAGGGGTGTATCGTGTGTCCTGGAATGGCACCGATAACCGGGGCGTGCCTGTCGCTTCGGGAGTTTACTTCGCCAAAATGTCTTTCCACGAAGCCAATCAGACTGTCAAAATGGTATTGCAGCGTTAGATATCTGCCTAGTTGCAGAGTTTTCTTATCTAACCACCGCCCCAAACCCCTCCGGGTCGGTATCTCCCTCGGTGTTGAGTAAAAGCACTTTAGTGCCGGGAGAGAGGTCCAGGTGTGCGCGGGCATCGGCGGCAGCAATGCTGCTCTCATTGCACAGGGTCAAGAGAGTAGCCAGCCCCGACGCACCGGATTCGCCCGAAATGATGCGCGGGTCACGTTTCTCTTCGGTAAGTGGAAACCCGAGCCTGTCCTGACCGGAACCGAAGGACGGTTTCGACACCCTGGCATAGTAGTAAGTGCGCATAGCCTCGCGGGCGGCATCGTCGGTGACGGTCATGAATAAATCGAAACCTTGCTTCACGAAAGGCCAGGCAATGCACGACGGTGTGCCGCAATTCAGCCCCGCCATAATGGAAGCAAAC
>JAUXBJ010000201.1 GCA_030619425.1 bacterium | reverse complement strand
TGTCCAAAACAGCATGCAACACCTTCAGCCTTTTCAACTCCCGCAACCTCATCCTGATAATATCCTCTCCAGCCATAATCCTCCCTTACTTTTTGGTAGTCATTATAACTTATCAACAGGACATTTCTACTTTGCTCAAATAGGACATTATCACTTTGCGGGAACACAGCTTTTTGGTGATTCGGACCGGCCGGAATCCGGCCCAGGTGGAAGTAAGTGTAGGTCAAAACCCCTGTGGTTTTGACCTTTCGGGAGAGCATTGTCGAAACCTCGCTTCGCAACCCCTTCGGAACAGGGCATCTACTGTGACTAAGCATATCATCCACGGACTGATTGTCAACGCCGTCAGGTAGCTCAGATGGCGGGAGACGCAAAATCGCTTGACGAACACCCAGAGGCAGCGTATTTTGTTGTTGTACAGGACGAGTGAACGCTGTCGGGTCAGACTGATAAGTTAGTGCGGGTTTGATACGACTCTTATATCCATACTGAGTCTATGTTATGTGCTCGCAATAACGAGGGCTGTTGTAGTCCGCCTTGTAGTGGGTTTCACACGGGCTCCATCGCAAGGTTCATCCGAAGTCGCGATAATAGTGTAGCGTTCAGACACCGTGGTGATTGACGGATGGAGTGACCGCAACCGATTGGTCATTTCCTACAGCATAACCAGACGAGTCGCAGGCACTGAATGAACTTGGTTTTTAGCATAAGCAGACGGGACAATACTTTCGATCTATTCGCAAGGAGGCAAATGAGATGACGATCAAGACAGTTTTGGCTCTTGGACTTTTGTTGATATTGGCGGTCGGAACCGCCGATGCCGGCACTGACGGTCTGGGTGCTCCGGACACCGTGGACCTCGTGGTGGCGGTGACACCGCACGCTGCGACCGCTCAATTGCAGGTTCAGTTGGATCTCTATGTATTCAATGATTCCAACGACGTATTCGGGGCCACCATGGGATTCAGCTGGGACAACCCAAATCTTCAGATGGACAGCACGACCAAGACCGACCTGGCCAACATGTTTGAAATCGGGCCGTTCGTATATGAGGACAACGACATCGATCTGACCAATGCCAACCAGCGTTTTCTCTTCGCCGGCTCCAAGATGTACGACATAGGGGTGCCGGCCGGCGATGGCAGAAGGTTGTGGGTATCTTACTACTTTACGCTGTCGGACTGGAATGTTAACGATTCCATAGTCGTCGACACTCTGGCGTTCAGTTCCTCGAGTGTGTACAAGTTTGTCGGCGGACAGGGCGTAGGGAACTATTTCCCGTTTTTCACCGGGAAGAATGTGATTCATGATCCGGATTACACGGAGCCGATCAATCTGATGGTCACCCCCGACTCGCTGCATTTTGCCGCCATTGAGGGAGGCAGCAACCCCGCGAGTCAGACTTTCGAGGTGGCTACGGACGGCGATCCGGTGTTCTTCGAGTTGAATGAGGACGCCGACTGGCTGATTGTGACCCCGACCCAGGGGAATACGGTCCAGACGATTAATGTCAGTGTCAATTCCATCGGGTTGTCAGCCGGCTTGTATACTGACACCATCGAAGTGGCCTCAGCCAATGCGGCTAACTCGCCACAACATGTGGTGGTGACCCTGGCTATGGAGCCGCCGTCGCCGGAGATCGCAGTTGAACCGGACGAGTTCTTCTTCGACGCCATTGCCGGCGGCGACAATCCGGCGCCGAAGACCTTAACCATCACCAATGTCAGTGCGTCGGTGCTGAACTGGACGGTTGCCCACAGCGAAAGTTGGTTGACATTGGTTCCCACCAGTGGCGTCGATTCCGGCGATGTCACTCTCACGGTGGATATTACCGGTCTGGCGTACGATGAATACTACGATACCATTGTAGTCAGCGATCCGGCCGCCGGCAACAGTCCGGTATTGGTGCCGGTCAATCTCTCGGTCGGCTCCGACCTGCCGATTATCGAGACTGACTCGGCCGGCTACACGATTATCGTTAAAGTACCGGTGGATTCCATCCCCAATCGCACCATCATGGTGCTCAACGGCGGCGCCGGTCTCATGAACTTCTGGGTGGAAGAAAGCACCGTACGTATCTTCAACATGGAGCCGGACAGTGGTACTGCTCCGCTGGGTGTCGAGCTCTTCTTCAAACTCCCGGGCGGCTCGGCCGGTAATGATTACTACGACACGCTCTGGATCTACTCGAACGAGGCGATCAATTCCCCCTATCCGGTGGAGTTGCATTTCATCTATCGAGAGAATCCGGCGCATCTCGGGGTCAACGTAGATTCGCTCAACCTGCCCGTCTATGAGTGCAGCATGGGCTGGATGGGCGTGGCGCCGTCGCGTACTTTTGTCGTTTCCAATTACGGTGGTGATAATCCGATGCCGATAGAGATAGTCTACGAGTCCGACTATTTCACGGTCTGGCCGGATACCGGAACCAGTTCGGAGGCCTTCACGGTCTCGGCCAACTTTCTCGAGTTGCCGGTAGGGGATTACCTGGATACTATCATGATCGTAGCTCCAAACGCCGACAACTCACCGCGCTACCTGCCGGTTGTCTATCAGGTGCAAGCGGCCACCGAAACGCCGGAGATCCATCTGCCGATAGATCGGTATGTCATTCCGACCCAGGAGAATGCCGGTCCGACGCCGCCGGTGGCCACGGAGATCTGGAACAAATTCGGCGGCTGTATGGAGTGGGAACTGGTGGATAACATCCCCTGGCTCTACCCGCAAGTGACCGGTGGCAATGTCCCGGCAAGCTTCAGCTTCTTCTGCAATTCATCCGGTTTCCCCTTCGGTGAGTATGAGGACACGCTCCTGATCACGGCAGCGTCGGCGAGTAACAGCCCGGAGAAAATCTCGGTGCGGATGCGGGTATGGCGGTTCCATGGGGATAACGACTATGATAGCATCATCATGATCGCCGACCTGGTCTACCTGGTGGACTATATGTTCAACATGGGCCCGCGCCCCGAACCGGAGTTGCATGTGGGCGACCTGACCTGCGATTTGCTAATCAATATCGATGATCTGGTCTATATGGTTGATTACATGTTCAATGGCGGACCAATCCCGTGCGGTAATCCGTACTGAGGTAGCCGTCAACAACAGATTCTTGTGGCCGGTGTACGTCCCCGTGCACCGGCTCTTTCATGCCGGCGCGGTAGACGGGGACGTCCACGGCGCACGAATTGTGTGTTTTCTATCACGTAGCGGCGGGGCTTGTGTTCGCCGACCACAAGTGGCGTTCACTGGGGCGACGCAAGGCCGCCCCCAACGCGGACTTGGGTGATGCACTTATGAACAGTGTTATGGTGCGTCCTTCGTGATCCCTGTTCAGCTTTGATGTCGCTGGCCGATAACCTGTTATACCTTGACAAAAACCGCCTTTCGGATAAGTTGCGGGTAGTCTATCGGCAAGTGCAACCGGACGGAGGAACGGAACCAAGCCGGTTTTGTGCAGTTACGAAATTTGACGTCACACCGTTGCCTGGAGAGCTTGATGAAATCGTTTTGCGTTATCAGATTCTCTATCCTCACCATTACCACACTGCTGATTCTGGGCCTGATTTTCACACCCACTCGGGCCGAAACCGATTGGGATGATGTGCCGGCATCGGTGATACACCAGAAACTTTGGGAGGGCAAAGCGTCGGCTGCGCTCGACAGAGAATTCGTGCGCCAACTGGCCGCCAGGGCGCCGGTGGAAAACACCCAGACGAACTACGATGTCTTGTTTTACGACGTTAATATTCGAGTTAACGATACCACTGAGATTATCTACGGCATTGTCAAGATGGTCGCTGCCGCAACTATCGATGATGTCGCCGAGGTGCAAGTAGACTTTCACGACGCGATGATCCTCGACTCGATCCAAGCGTCAAGTGGTCCGCTGGCCTTTTCACGCCTTGATAATGTCGTGACTGTTTCGCTGGACGCCGTGCGAAACAGCGGCGAACAGTTTGAGGCGACCTTTTACTATCACGGCCATCCCACCGAGGGTGGGTTTCAAGGGTTCTCTTTTGCTTATCGCAACGGTACGCCCGTGATTTCGTCTCTGTCTCAGCCGTATTTTGCGCGCAGTTGGTGGCCATGCAAGGATCGCATGGACGACAAACCGGATTCTATGGATATCGCCATTACGGTGGACACCGCCTTCTATGTCGCCTCCAACGGCATCCTTGATTCTACTGTGTCATACGGTGCCAACGCGCACACTTTCTACTGGTCGGTACGTTACCCTATCGCTACCTATCTGTTTTCGGTAGCCATATCCAAGTACACGGTCTGGTACGATGAGTGGGTTTACAACGCCGGGCAGGATACGATGCCGATCATTCACGCCGTGTATCCCGACAACTACAACTACTCGCTTACCCAATACGACATTACGCCGTATGCTCTCACTGTGTTCAGCGACAAGTACGGTCAGTATCCGTTTGCGAAGGAGAAATACGGACACGTCAACTTCCAGTGGGGCGGCGCCATGGAACATCAGACCATGAGCTCCATGAGCGGCACCAGTTTCGGCTTTGACGAGCGGGTGGTGGTGCATGAGATGGCTCATCAGTGGTTCGGGAATATGATCACTTGTCGCTCCTGGGGGCATATCTGGCTCAATGAAGGCTGGGCGTCATACGCCGAGGCGGATTACTTTCTTGAGAAAGATGGCTGGGCCGCCTACCACAATTACATGAACGGCATGGTCTACCTCGGCGTCGGTACCATCTATATCGAAGACAGCGACACCTCTGATGTCTGGAGTATCTTCCACGGCGGGCTGTCTTACGACAAGGGGGCCTGGGTGGTCCACATGCTCCGCGGTGTCCTGGGGAACGAGTTGTTCTATGACGCCGTGGCGGCGTATTACAACTCGCAATTCCAGTACGCTGCTGCTACCACGGAAGATTTTCGCGATGTTTTTGAGGCCGCTACCGGTCAGGAACTGGACTGGTTCTTTGAAGACTGGATCTACGGCGAAAGCTTCCCGAACTACCGATTTCGCTATCTGCAGGAACCGTCCGAC
>JAUXBJ010000326.1 GCA_030619425.1 bacterium | reverse complement strand
GCCAACTTCTTAGACCCATCTATTCACGAGGAGTATCCGGACCAGGACTACCACCGCCTCTACCTGGGCGAGGTCGTGCGGTGTTTGGCGCGGGGGTAGGTTCGGTCGGCGAGTTCCAAACAAAAAGCCGAACCCAACAAAGGGGCCGGTGGCCCACAGCTTGCTGTGGGGAATACCACTCATGGCAGCCCTTAATCAATTGTGTCAATCCTGACAGGAACATCTCTCGCCCCCTAATACCAATTGTAACTCGACCACTCCCACTCTCCCGATTCACTCACCAGAAACCGTAGGTCGGAACCCCCTGCGGGTTCCGACATCACGCGCTTCGCACGATTTCTCACTTCACTCCCACAAAAACACCAGAGACTCGTACTACAATGTCGGTGCACTTCGCTTAGTAAAAGGAGTGCCCGTATGATTACCAAAACTATTGCATCAATCCCTGTTCGCATTCTGTCAATAACGCTACCGATTCTAACATCCGAATATGAAAAGTCCCCAAACGAACCCATTTCCAGCCTCGGATGTTACGGGAAAACCTTTTTCCGGGAAACGAACCCATTTCCACGCCGCCGGGCGACCACACACAAAAAAAGCCGGACCTCCGAAAAGGCCCGGCTTGTAAAGTTCGCAATGTCCCAAAGATTAGGAGATATCTGGCTCCCTACCCCTCTTCTTCTTTCTCGCGCTTGGCCGCCTCGATTACTTTCTGCGCCGAGTCGTGAGGCACTTCCTCGTAGCGCGCGAACTCCAGCGAATAGACACCCTGTCCCTGAGTCATCGAGCGCAGGTCGACGGCGTACTGATAGAGTTCCGCCTGCGGCACGGCTGCTCTGACAATTTGGTTGCGCCCGTCAGGGTCCATGCCGGCGATTTTGCCGCGCCGTGAGGAAAGGTCACCCATGACATCACCGGTGTAGTCGTCGGGAACAGTCACCTCGATGTTGTAAATCGGTTCCAGCAGCACCGGCTTGGCCTCCATGAAACCTTCCTTGAAGGCCATCAGTCCGGCGATTTTGAAAGCCATATCGGATGAGTCGACTTCGTGAAAGGATCCATAGTAAAGCGTCGCCTTGACATCAACCACCTGTGAACCAGCCAGACCACCCCTTTGCATTGACTCGACGATTCCCTTCTCCACCGCCGGGATGAACTTACTGGGGATGATACCGCCTTTGATGGCGTTAATGAACTCAAACCCGCCACCACGCGCGTTTGGCTCGATACGTATATGCACATCGCCAAACTGGCCGCGACCGCCACTCTGTTTTTTGTGACGGTACTGCTTTTCTGCCTTACCGCGGACCGTTTCACGGTACGGGATCTTCGGGCGCGCCAACTCCACCTCGACACCGAACCGGGTCTTGAGCTTGTCCGTCAGCACTTCGATATGTGTCGGACCCTGTCCGTACAGCACCTGCTGTCCGAGAGCCGGGTCCGCTACCAGCTTGAAGGTGGGATCCTCTTCGTGCAACTTATGAAGGCCGGCGCTGATTTTCTCTTCGTCACCCTTTGACTTGGCTTTGATAGCAACATCCATCACCGGGTGCGGAAGGACCACTTCGGGGATCGACAGCCCGGATGCAGACGAGGCCAAACTGTTGCCGGTGTGCGTATCCTTCAGCTTCACCAGTACTCCGATATCACCGGCTGGAATCGAGGACATATCTACCCTGGATTTCCCTTGCAGGCTGTATACCTGCGTGACCCGTTCGCCGGAGCGAGTCTGCTGATTGGACAGGTCCAGACCGGACTTGAGAGTGCCGGAAAAACACCTGACGTAGGACATGTCACCGAGATGACTCTCGGACACAGTCTTGAATACGTAAGCGAGAGGCTGGCCGGCAGGATCGGGGGCAACATCGTTTGACTCCTCGGTACCAGTCTTGACGGCAACCCGAGCGGGTACATCTTTGGGTGATGGCGCGTACTTTTCAATGAAGTCGAGAAGGAGCGTAACCCCCATGTTCTTTGATGCTGAGCCAACCAGAATAGGGTACACTTTTCCAGCGGTCAGGCTCTTCTTGAAACCGATGGCAAAGTCCGCGTCGGAGAGCGTGCCGTCTTCGAAGAACTTCTCCATGAGGGCATCATCACCCTCGGCGGCGACTTCGATCAGCTTCTCATGGCCGCTCTGAGCTGCATCTTTGAGGTCAGCCGGGATATCGGTCTCTTTTGGCTTGCCGTCGTCACCAAAGGTGTACGCCTTGTTGGCGATGAGGTCGACTACACCCTTGAACCCCTGGGCCTCACCGATAGGCAGTTGCACTGGAACGAGCCCAGTGCCGAAGGCGTCAGTCAAACTGTCGAGATTGGCCTGCCAGGTGACGTTTTCCATTTCCACCTTGTTGACAAAGAATATCCGCGTAGCCGGGGCGTCTCTCAGAGCGCGCCATTGCATGTGGGTGCCTACCTCCACGCCGGAGGTGGCGTTTATGACCATCACGGCGGCGTCCGACACCAATCGACTGCTAAGTAGCTCGCCGACGAAATCAGGATGTCCCGGGCAGTCCAGCCAGTTGATCTTGCCGTCACGCCAGGGTGCGGCCAGCAGCTTGGTGGCGATCGTGGTCTTCTTGGCTATTTCGGTGTCAGTGTGATCCAGGAGGGAGCTGCCCTCGTCGACTCGTCCGATACGGTTGTTGATTCCAGCGTTGAATGCTATAGCGTCGGCAAGACTGGTCTTGCCGCATCCACGTTGCCCGGCAAGGCAGACGTTACGGATTTTGTCGGTCGTAAATTCCTTCACCGGAATCCTCCAAACAGTCGTTGAATATGCTTTCTCACAGGCTCTTACGGCTCTGCCGTATCTGAGCCAAGGTCGTAATGATATCAAAATAGCTCCCTCTTGTCAATCGGTTTAGACGGTCAAGCGGTTCCTTTTTCTGCGGCGTAAAGTACTCTACGGATTGTGGCGGGGGGAGGTTCAGCCCGGACGTTCGGGCTTGGTGAAGAACCCCGAGAGCCGTCATTGCGAGGAGCGAAGACACTCGTGTCGTAGCGACGCGGCAATCTCAATTCGTTGGGCGACATACAGTATGAGATTGCCGCGCTCTCCGCCGGCGGATCGCTCGCAATGACAACCAAAGGGACTTTATCAACACTCCCAAATGTCCGAGGCACGCGGCGGTAGGAACCGATAGGATAGCGCCGGTCGCTCTCTAATTCCATCGTTGCCTCACCCCAGTATTCCCTTGCACAACTGAATAAAACAGACTGCCGTTAGGTACCAAGCACCCGTTTGCGCCTCAGGGGTCCGGTCAGATTGGTTGGGAACTTTCGACACTGGAACAAGATGGAGGAGTATGCCTATGAACCAACACAACGCCTGCACTTTGCAGTGGGGCGCCGTAGTGTACCGTTTTTGAAAGGCCAATAGCAACTATCACCAAACCGCGCACCCACGTCACCGCGCACCCACGTCACCCTGAGCGGAGTCGAAGGGCGAGCGGAGTCGAGCGGTGAGGGACAGCGACGGGTTTAGGTTGCTCTGAGATGGTCGAGACGGTACTCTGATTGTACAATGAACAAAGCACAAAAAAGAGAGGAAACAGAAATGCGTTTATTACTAACAGTTTTAATCACTGCAATCGTCATCTACTCACCCTGCCTGGCGGAGGACTATGAGGTCGTCACCGTCGGGAAGG
>JAUXBJ010000158.1 GCA_030619425.1 bacterium | reverse complement strand
CTGGTGCGGGACAACGCCTCGCCGAAACTGCGCATGATCCGACGTGATCTCGCCGACAGCCGCCGCAAAATCGTGGCGCGGCTGGAATCGATTCTCACCGGACGGTCCAAGCGGGCCGGCTGGCAGGATGATGTCGTGACCCAGCGCAACGACCGATACGTGATTCCAATCCCGGCCAATTCGTACCAGGCCGATCGTGGCATTCTTCACGACCGCAGTCAATCCGGCGCTACCCTCTATATTGAACCGAAGGAAACGGTCGAACTCAACAACCACATCAACCTCCTCATGCAGGAGGAACTGATCGAAGTCAATCGCATTCTGCGCGAACTGACGGCCGAGATAGGTCGCCGCAGCGAACCTCTATTGGAGAATACCCGGATGATCGGCCGCCTGGATTATCTCCATGCCGCCGCGCTTTTTTCGATCCAGATCAACGGCAACGCTCCGGAAATTGTCGACGAGGCGGTGGTGTCACTGGTCGAGGCGCGACACCCGCTGTTGATCGTCCAACTCGGCGAGATTGCGAAAGTGGTGCCGACCGATATCGCACTTGGAGATGATCGTTTGGTGGTGCTGGTGACGGGGCCTAACACCGGCGGCAAAACGATCGCACTCAAAACCATCGGATTGTCGCTGCTGATGGCGCTGTCGGGGCTGCACATTTCAGCGGATGAGAAATCTCAGATCGGTCTCTTCAGGAATCTGCACGCCGACATCGGCGATGAGCAGTCGATCGAGTTGTCGTTGTCCACCTTCGCCTCGCATATCAGGAATATCATCAGCGGCCTTCGCACCGCATCGCAGGATACGCTGCTCCTTTTTGACGAGATCGGCGCCGGCACCGACCCCAAGGAAGGCTCCGCTCTGGCTGAAGCGATCATACTTCATGCCATTGAAAAAGGCGCCTGTTTGGTGGCAACAACGCATTACTCTCAGTTGAAAACGTTGGCCATGGAGCATCCGGAGGTGGAGAACGCCTCGTTGGAATTCGACCGCAAGACGCTGGCGCCCACTTATCGTCTGCGCCTGGGACTGCCGGGGTCGTCGTATGCGGTCGAGATCGCCGGTCGCCTGGGCATGCCGGAATCGATCTGTCGCCGAGCAGCCGAACTGCGGGGAACGTCAGAGCGATCGCTGGCCAACCTGATCGCTACGATCGAAGCTGAACTGACCAAAATCAAGGAAGACCGCAAAGAACTGAGCGAGCGACTCGAACAGGCCCGTCAACTCGAGCAATCCAATCGCGCGCGGTCCGAGAAGTTGCGTCAGGAAAAGGAAACAAGCAGGGCCGAGCATTTGGGCGATACTGAGCAGTTCCTCAACGAAACGCGTCGGGAAATAGAGCGACTGGTTGCCGATATCCGTGAATCCCAAGCCTCCAAAGAGTCAGTACAGAAGTTTCACCACACCCTTCAGACGAGACAAAATCAACTCGCAAAGAAACAAAGACGTCCGGCAGCAGAAACACCTGCCGACGGCATCATCAACGTGGGCGATATTGTCCATGTGCTGTCTCTGGATCAGAAAGGTCAGGTTGAACAACTGCTCGGAAACGACAGGGTCAAGGTTCGATTGGGCAACGTGACCACCACTGTGGAGTTGCGAAACCTGGCCAGGACCGACGGCGCCGGTAAGAGCATGTCGCCGGCTTCATACACTGGACCGACACCCAGCGACGACATCAGCCCCGAGATTCATCTCAGAGGCATGACGGTCGATGAGGGGATGGAAGCGCTCAATCGTTTTCTCGATCGGGCCGTGCTCGCCGGACTGCATCAGGTCTACGTGATTCACGGCAAAGGAACCGGAAAACTGCGCAAAGGGTTAACCGCCTTCCTGAGCGGACATCCCGAAGTTGACTCGCTGCGCCTCGGTGACTGGAACGAAGGCGGCGCCGGAGTGACGGTCGTGAAGCTGAAGTCATAACATGATACCGCAAGAAACCATCGAACAGATTCGCCAGGCCAACGATATCGTTCAGATAATCGGTGAATACCTTCGACTGAAAAAGCGTGGCAAGAACTATGTCGCCCTCTGCCCTTTTCATACTGAGAAGACGCCGTCGTTTTCAGTTTCTGTCGACAAGCAAATCTTCTACTGCTTCGGCTGCGGCAAGGGCGGCAACCTGTACTCGTTCCTGATGGAGCACGAGAAGATGTCGTTCACCGAGGCGGTGCACCATCTGGCTAAGCGCGCCAACATCGTTATCCGCGAGGAGCGCGGTTCCGATGCTCGACGGGAACAGATCGATCGTATCGCTTTCGCCAACCAGGTCGCACTGGAGTACTTTCAGAAGACACTGCATGAGGCGAAATACCACGCTGTGCTCGAGACCTATCTCCGAGAGCGACGTAAGATCTCGGACGAAGCGATCGAGCATTTCCAACTTGGTCTGGCCGGAGAAGCGTGGGATGGATTGATCAGGTACGCACAAACTAAGGACCTGTCCGAGGAGGACCTCTCGCGGGCCGGGCTGGCTATCCTGTCGGAGAAGAAAGGTAACTATTTCGACCGCTTCCGACAGCGCTTGATGATCCCGATCATCAACCTCAGCCAAAAACCAATAGCTTTCGGCGGCCGCACTCTCAAGAAGGGCGAACCGGCCAAATACGTCAACTCCCCGGAGACGCCGTTGTACAGTAAGAGCAACGTGCTCTATGGACTCAACTTCGCCAAGGACGACATCCGTACCGCCGGCGCGGCCATCATCGTTGAAGGTTACTTCGACGTTATCTCGCTTTGGCAAGCGGGTGTCACCAACGTTGTCGCTTCATCGGGAACGGCGTTCAGCGCCCAACAGGCACGGTTCCTGGCCCGATTCGCCGACGAGGTTTATCTTTTCTTTGACGCCGACTCGGCCGGACGTCAGGCTGCGCTGAGATCGGTCGACGCCTTGTACGACGCCGGTTTGGAAGTGAAAGTTATGACACCTCCCAAGGGTGAGGACCCGGATTCGGTGGCCACTGAATTCGGGCGGGACAAACTGGATGAACTGCAACATGAAGCGGTCGGGTATGTCGAGTTCCGGGTACGCGGTTTGGACATCGACGCCGTCGGTATCATCGGCAAGGAGAAACTGGTCAAGGAACTGGCGTCAGTTGCCTCGAAGCTTGCCGATCCCACCCGTCGATCGCTTTTTTTAGCCGAGGCCGCGGACCAACTACAGGTCGATATCCAGTTGTTGAAGCAAGGCCTTGTCCTGCCCCCCCCTGAAGCTGACACCGCCGCGCACAAGCGCAAGTTCAACCCGGACGAGTTTGAGTTTTTGTCGCTCTTGCTAAACAACCCGGGCGCTATCGATCAGATTGCCGAGACGGTGGCGCCCGATGATTTTGACTCGAAGCAACTGTCGCGGCTGTATGCGGCAATCATTAGTCAGTACCGTACCGAAAGTGTGGTCGATGCCAAGAGACTGATTGACTACGCCGGCGATGCTGACTTTGCATCGTTGATCACGCAACTCGTCGCCAGGGATTGGCCACCCGAAGAAATCGACAGCCAAACCAAGAAGGCCTTGACCGCTTTGATGGCTTCCAAGAGAAAGCGGCTCAGGCAGCGCCTGCGTGACGAACTCTCGGCGGCGGAAACTGCCGGCGACAACGAACGTGCGGATCAACTCCTGCGTGAAATACGAAGTCTGGATCAGGATGCTCACAAGACTGACCATTGAAAACATCGCACTGGTGCGCAAGCTCGAACTGTCATTTGCATCCGGACTTACCGCTCTCACCGGCGAGACCGGCGCGGGAAAATCGGTTATCGTAACTGCCCTGTCTCTGGCTCTGGGCGGTCGGGCCGACAAGGAGTATCTCCGCCATGGCGCCGACTCAGCACAGGTAACGGCGGTGTTCGACGTCTCGCACCTGCCGTCATCCCTGAAACACGAGCACGCCGACCTGACCGATAGTGACTCAATAACCGTTCGACGGTTCATCAACCGCGATGGCGCTTCGAGAATGTCGGTCAACGGTAAACGCATCGGCCTGAATCGCTGGAAACCTCTGGCTGCGGCTCTGGGCGAAATACTCAGCCAACATGCCAGTCAATCGCTGATGAACGAAGATAACCATCTCATGTTTCTTGATCGGTTCGCCGGTTTGAGTTTTCAGACAGAGGTTACCGCTGAGGCGTTTGTGAATTGGCGAAACGTAGCCGACGAACTGGGCCGCCTCAAGGACCGTCGCGAGCAGTTGATCCAACAGCGAGAGCTCTTGATGTTTCAGAGAGATGAGATCGAAAAGGGTTCATTGCGGGTCGGCGAGGAAGAAGAGTTGCTGATTGAGCGCAAGCTGCTCGACTCGGCACGGGCGCTGATGTCTTCCGCGGCATCGATTGGTGACATCCTCGACGGTGAGACCGGCTCGGCAAAGGAACTCCTGGCTACGGTGCGGCACGAGCTGGACAAGATGGCACAGATCGATTCGAAACTGAGCGATCAGGCCGGCGATTTGTACGACATCGAGGTCCGCCTCGAGGAACTCCGACGCACCGTCGAACAGTACGGCGCCACAATTGTAGATGATCCGGTGCGCATTGAAGGGATCAACACGCGACTCGATGAGATTTACCATCTCAAGAAAAAATACGGCGGCTCCGAAGAGGCCGTGCTGAAAACATTCGAGTTGATTCTCCAGCAGTTAGCTCAAAGGCCGGACACCGACAGTCTGATCGCTCGACTCGAGAGCGAAGCGGATCAACGCCGCCGCGAATACAGCGACCTGGCCGTCGCCCTCTCCCGTGACCGTCGCAAGGCGGCACGAAGACTTGAGAAACGGATCGCCCGAGAGTTGGCCGACCTGGCCATCGATGGTGCTCGGTTTGAGATCGCATTTCTCGACCAAGAGGATCCAGAGGGTGTGGTCATAGACGAGCGCTGCCTGCGACCGGCGGAACATGGACTGGAACAGGCTCGGTTTGATTTCGCGGCCAATCTGGGCGAACCACTTCGACCTCTGGTCAAGACAGCTTCCGGCGGTGAAATCTCACGGGTGCTGCTCGCATTGAAATCGGCCGAGCGTAATGAGAAGAGCGAGTCTCGGCCATTGATGGTATTCGATGAGGTCGACGCCGGTATCGGCGGCCAAACCGCCAACGAGGTCGGACGGAAACTCAGGAAACTGGCCGGTGATGGTCAGTTGATCGTAGTCACGCACCTGCACCAGATCGCCCGCCAGGCAGACCACCACTACGTGGTCGAAAAATCTTCGGCAGACGACCGCAATGTGATCACTGTACGACAGCTTGATCCTGACGGAGTGAGTACAGAGTTGGAGCGCATGGTGGCAATGCCGGTTCAGGAGTAAACCAGGACAGCACCACAACCTCATGCTGAGCGAAGTCGAAGCATGAGCGGAGTCGAAGCACAGGCAAGCCAGTCTTTCGCGCTTCGCGCGCTTCCGCACTGTGTGGCGAAGCCACAAGAACACGGCTTGACCGTGTGGGCGGCAGACGTCCTCGTCTGCCCCAAATGCTGTTCCGGTGGTTCCTTCGACATCTGGAGGAGGTCGTGAGAACCGCCGGTTTCTTGTGCGTGCTCTCCGCAACCGTT
>JAUXBJ010000008.1 GCA_030619425.1 bacterium | reverse complement strand
GGCGCCGGCAAGCTGTTCCTGGCCGCCCCCTTTTTGATGGAGGGTTTGCTTATCAGCGGACTTTCCGGCGCCGCCGGGTGGGCAGCTATCCTCTGGGTACGATCACGCATCTCATTCGCCAGGTTCGAACCGGTGCTGCCGGAACCCAACGAGATAGCCCTGTTCGTTGCCGCCGTTGCCGTTATCGGACTCATCAGCGGGTATCTCGGTATCAGGAGAATGCTAAAGTAGACGCATGATCCAACGAATTATAACAACTCTCATAGTTACTTTCACCCTGATCTTGTTCACGATAACGCAGGCGCAGGGGCAGAAGGAGAAGATCCTCAACCAAAAGAAGGAACTCGAACAGATCCAACGCGAAGTCGAGCAGGGACAAAACCGGCTTGACTCTCTCAAGGCCGAGGAGTTGGGAGTCCTGGGAGGCATTTCCGAATATGATCAGAAAATCGCTTCAAACCGAAAGGTGATCGATCGCCTCAGCCACAAACTGAAGAAAGTCAAAGGTGATATCGTTTCCGCCGAGCAACAGTTGGACCTGAGTCGCCTCAACCATGAGCAAACGCGCCAACGTTTTCTCAAGAGTATCCGCCGCTTCTATCTCGCAACCCGCAGCCCCACCGAGATGACCTCAGACCACCCCAATCGGGAGTTGGAGTTGAACCGTCGCGTGAGGTACCTGACCGCTGTGGCCGGATTCGAGGCCGGCAACGTGGCTGCCGCCTCGGATTTTCTTGATGAATCGGTCGCTCTATTGGAGGGATACAGCGGGGAGAAGGACCGCGTCGTCGGTCTGAAGAAAAAGAAGGAAACGACGACCGCCCTCGATAAGAGCAGAAAAGAACGCGAGCAGAAAAGATTGCAGGCGCTGCGCCGCCGCAAGACCGAGGAGGCTGACCACCTGATAATGTTGCAGCAGGCCGCCGAGGAGATGGAGGCGATCCTTGCCCGGCTGGAAACAGAACATCGTTCCCGATCCGGTGACCAACCGGCGTCGCCGTCGCTGTTTGCCACTATGAAAGGTCACTTGCCGCCGCCGGTCAGGGGGAAGATTGTCGAGGCTTTTGGTTCCAGGGTACACCCGGTGACCAGGCTCAAGTCGTTCTCTCCGGGGATTACCGTCAAAGCTGCTCCCGGCCGCGAAGTCAGCGCTGTAGCATCGGGCACGGTGGCCTACATTGGGGATTTGCGCGGCTACGGAAAATTCATTATCCTGGACCATGGTGACCAGTACTACAGCACCTACGCCGGTCTGGCCAACGTCACCGTCACGGTCGGCCGGTATCTCCACGCCGCCGACAAACTGGCGACGGTGGCTGATGAGGGTCGGCTGAAATTCGAATTGAGGTTAGGTCGAGAACCGCTGGATCCCGTGAAATGGATCAGATTTGACTCCTTTTGATATCACACAGTTTCAGCCTAAAGCCTGGACGATATTGTCGCGGGCGTTCGCTGCGGATCGGGTGGCCGGGACCTATCTGTTTCATGGTCGTGACGGCTTTGGGCACTGGCCCCTGGCCGTTGCCCTGGCGGCATTGCTCAACTGTGACAAGCCGGTCCAATCGGATTTGCCTGATGGAGAACTCCGACCATGCGGAACCTGCCGTCATTGCCGCGCCATCTACAATCTCAATTTTCAGGGGCTACTGGTGGCCCTGCCGCTGCCGCCGGCCAAAACCTCGAATGATACTATTGAGTTGACCAACGAAATCCTGGCTAACAGGCGCCGGGAACCTTTCTGCCGGTTATCGGCCATGGCCACCACCAATATCCCAATCGCCACCGCCCGCGAGATAAAGCGAAGTCTCAGCCGCAAAGCGCCCGACGGCATTACGCGGCTGGCTCTGTTCGATCGTATGGAAAAGATGAGAGCCGATTCCGCCGATGCGCTTCTGAAAATGATCGAGGAACCACCTTCCGACACCGTCATAGTACTCACCGCCGAACGTCCGGAGGCGCTGCTGCCGACCATTCAGTCACGGGCACAGAGAATCAGGTTGGAGCGAATTCGCCCGGACACGATTGAACAGTACCTCATTCAAAACTACGACCTCAGCGAGAAACGCGCCCGGCTGCTTGGCCGCATTTCCGACGGCTCCCTGGGGCAGGCCATCGAACTAATCGACAGCGGCGAAGAATCCGACACGTCACGGCGGGCCGTTGGATTCATGCTTTTCAAGGCGCTTCTTACCGAGGACGCTCCGTCGGTAGTGGCGCACCTGGCCGAACTGGTGAATCCACGCGATAGAGGTGAGGCCGAGGACCTCCTGCGACTTTGGCAATCGCTGATACGCGACTGTTCCCGCTTTGCCCAGGTCGGCGAGGAACAGGAGTTGACCAATATCGACTTCGCTGCCGACCTGAAGCGTTTGTCGACCCATTTTGTCGATTCTCGCGTGGCCGCCGCTATGTCGGCGCAAATCAAGATTAGCCTTGCCGATCTGGGCCTGAATGTGCATATTCTTGGCTCACTGACGGCACTGGCGCTCAAATTGAAGGCATCTGTTGTAGCTGCCCGCTAACAGCGCCGCCTGAGAGCCGACAGAAAATGGAGCAGGCCCATGGCTGAACTGTATCTGGTGGAATTCAAAGGTTCGCGCAGAGAGTTTTTTTTCAATAGTTACTATCACTCCCTCAAGACTAATGACCTGGTCATCGTGCAGGCGGAACGAGGGGAGGACGCAGGCGTTCTGCACAACAAAGTAGGAGCGGAGGTCGATTATGCCGACCAGGGCCGGCCACGCTCAATCCTGCGCCGGGCATCCGAGGACGATGTCGAGGCCATGAAAGAGCTTCGCCAAAAAGAGGCCGGCTTCAAATCGGAGATTGCGGAAACAGTCTCCAAACACGGTTTGGCGATGAAGATTATCGATGTTGAGTGTCAGTTCGACGGCAACAAGATGACCATATTCTTCACGGCCGATCACCGGGTTGATTTTCGGGACCTGGTGAAGGAATTGGCGGGGTGCTACCGGACTCGCATCGAGCTACGTCAGATCGGCGTCCGGGACGAGGCTCGTCGCATCGGAGGCTTCGGTATCTGTGGATTGCGACAATGCTGCAATACTTTCATCCGGGATTTCGCCCCGGTTTCCACTCAGCACGCGCGCGAGCAGGACCTGCCGCTCAATCCGGCCAAGATATCCGGCAACTGTGGCCGGCTGCTGTGCTGTTTGCGCTATGAGGCCGGCTTCTATTCGGAGTGCAAGCGCAAATTTCCGCCGGTTGGTACGTTCGTCAAAACAAAGAGCGGCGATGAAGGAACTATCGAGAGGATCGATGTCTTTCGCCAGGAAGCGATCATCCGAGGTGAAGAAAATATACGCTTCAACTGTCCGGCCGATGGCCTCGTCAGTCCTGACGCAGCGCCGCCCCCTGAAGCAGGTGGTGAGGGACATAACAACTCTACCTCAAGGCCAAGGCCTTCAACGGACCGGCCGAAAGAAGAAGCACTGGACAAGGACGATACAGCTTCGTCCGATTCCGACTCAGAGAGGAGCTAACTTTTGCCGCGACCCTTTTACGTCACCACACCGATCTACTATGTGAATGACAAACCGCATATCGGCCACGCCTACACCACCATTGCGGCCGATCTCCTGGCCCGATTTCATCGACTGGCCGGTCGTGATTCATTCTTCCTCACCGGCACCGACGAGCATGGTTCCAAAGTGGCCGAAGCAGCCGTGGAGGCCGGTGTGTCGGAGATCGAGTTTTGTGATCGGACCGTTCAGACTTTCCAGCAGGCCTGGAAGAATCTTGACATCGCCAACGATGATTTCATTCGGACAACATCCGAGCGACACGAAAAGGCGGTTTGGAAGATCCTCGATGCCATGCGTGCGGCTAAGACTGCTGATGGTCGCGATGTGGTGTACTCCGACTACTATGAAGGTCTCTATTGCACCGGCTGCGAGAAGTTCCTCACCGAGAAGGAACTGGTCGACGGTCTATGCCCCGACCATCTCAAAGCGCCGGAGAAGCTCAAAGAGAAGAACTACTTCTTCCGGCTCAGTGCTTTCCTGCCGCTTTTGAAAGAGAAAATCGAATCCGAGGAAATGCTGATCCTGCCGAAGGAGCGTCGCCGTGAGGTGCTGGGTTTGATCAATCAGGACCTTCCGGACTTTTCGCTCTCGCGCGAAAAAGTTAAATGGGGGATCCCGCTGTCGTTCGATGAGTCTCAGGTGGCATACGTCTGGGTCGATGCGTTATCCAACTACATCTCGGCCATGGGCTATGCTGATGATCCGGACAAGTTCGACAAGTGGTGGCTGGGCGGTGAAGTGGTCCATCTGATGGCCAAGGACATCCTGAAGTTTCACTGTCTCTATTGGCCGGCTATGTTGATGGCGGCCGGTGTGAAGACGCCGGACACGATCTTCCTGCACGGTTTTTTCACTGTCGACGGTCAGAAGATGTCAAAGTCGCTGGGAGCCAAGATTGATCCCAATGACATGGTGGCCGAATTCGGCCCCGACGGCGCCCGGTACCTGCTGCTGACTCAGTACCCGTTCGGCATCGATGGCGACATTCAGGCCAGCCGCTTTGTCACTCAGTACAATTCCGATTTGGCCAATGATCTGGGCAATCTGGTCTCGCGCGTGGCCAAGATGGTCATGGTCAATTTCGATGGACACCTGCCGGAACCATACAACGGTTTAGCCGGGTTCCAGGGACTGTTTGAAAAGGCCGAGCGACTGCCCAACGCGGTGCATGAACACATCAACCACTTTCGCATCGGGAAAGCCATCGGCGAGGCCATGACTATGGTGCGCGCGGCCAACAAATTCTTCAATGACCTGGCGCCCTGGAATCTGGCCAAAGAAGGCCGCACCGATGAACTCGGCGGCGTCCTTTACGCTTGTTGTGAAATCCTGCGTATCGTTTCGGTGGTCTTGTTCCCGGTGATGCCGAGCAAGATGCGTCAGTTACGATCTGTGCTGTCGCTTGGCGACGATACTCTCACGCTGGACAACGCCCGTGAGTTCTTCAATCTTGAACCGGGTACAGAGATTCGCGTTGACGAACCGGTCTTCCCACGTCTCAAGACCTCACCTATGAAAGAGTCGCCGGTCGAAACGGAAGGTGACGGCCTCCTGGACCTCTCTGAGTTTGCGCGAGCAGACATGCGCGTGGCCAAGGTGCTGGAGGCTGAGGCGGTCGAAGGCGCCGACAAGCTATTGAAGCTCCAGATCGATCTGGGTAAGGAGAAGCGCCAGATTGTAGCGGGGATTGCCAAACATTATACGCCCGAGAAAATTACCGGCATGAGCATCGTTGTCGTTACCAATCTCAAACCGGTCACGATTCGCGGTGTCGATTCTCAAGGCATGTTGTTGGCCGCCAGTAAGGGCAAGAAGCTGGCTCTGGTGATTCCGGACGGGGACCTCCCGCCGGGCGCTACTATTAGTTAATGATCGACTCCCACTGTCATCTGGATCTTGAGCCGTTTCACAATCGTCTCGATGATGTCCTTTCCGCAGCGCGGGACGCCGGCGTTCATACGATTGTAAACATCGGCGCCGATCTGAATTCTTCGCGACGTTCGGTGGAACTGGCTACAACGCATGAGATGATCTATGCTGCCGTCGGTGTCCATCCTCACGACGCCCGCACTCTCGACGACAACGTGCTGGCGGAATTTCGAGACCTCGCCGTTCACGACAAGGTCGTGGCCATTGGGGAGATCGGACTGGACTTCTATCGTGATCTATCGCCCCGGCCGGTTCAGAAGAAAGCGTTTCGACGCCAACTTGAGTTGGCGGTGACGCTGAACATGCCGGTGGTGATTCACACGCGGGAGGCTTTCCCCGATACCGTTGAAATCGTGCGCGATTATGCCGCCGATCTGCCGGGCGGCGTCTTCCATTGTTTTCCCGGCAGCGTCGAGGATGCCCACGAGGTTTTCGATCTCGGCTTCATCATCGGAGTTGGGGGCGTGATTACCTACAAAGGTTCTCGCATGGCCACAGTTGCGGCTGAGTTGCCCCTGGACAAAATCATTTTGGAAACCGACGCTCCCTATCTGACGCCGGCGCCGCATCGGGGCAAGACCAACGAGCCGGCTTACGTAAAGTATGTTTGCGACAAACTGGCCGAGCTTCGCTCCGTCAGCATCGCTGAGATAGAACGAGTGACCGACCGCACCTGCCAAAAGCTCTACCGTCTGGTGGATATCTTCGGGGACTGACCAGTGAGCGGTTATCGTCCGAAGAAACGTCTGGGGCAGAACTTTCTGACATCTGAGAGCGCTATCCAACGCATTGTCGATTTGGTCAGCCCTCACGCCGGGATGCACATCGTGGAGATCGGCGCGGGACGGGGAGCCTTGACCCTACCGCTGGCGCGTTCCGGCGCCGGGATCACAGCCGTCGAGATTGATCGCGACCTGATCGGCTATTTGGAGAACCTGCTCAAGACCTATCCCAACACCAGAGTCGTGGCTGAGGATTTCCTGAATATCGATCCGCTGTCCATCCCGACACGACCCTTCGTGCTGGTCGGCAACCTGCCTTATCAGATTACATCGCCGGTGATCGAATGGGTTGTGCAACACCGGATGCATATCCAATCCGCCTGCCTCATGATGCAGCGTGAGGTAGCTGATCGTCTTGCCTCGTCGCCGGGCTGTAAAGACTGGTCGCCGCTTGCAATCTTCACACAGTTGTATTTTGAAATCGAGCGCTGCTTCACCCTTGGGTCCGACTGCTTCCGCCCGCCGCCCAAAGTAACCTCGGCGGTGATCCGGATGACGCCCAAACTCATGGCGGAGATCAAGTATGCCGCAGAATTCGAACACCTTGTCCGCACCGCCTTTCACCAACGGCGCAAGTTGCTGGTCAACAATCTGTCGCCGACTTTGGTCGCTGATCCCAACCGACTGCGATCGATCCTGACCGAACTAAACCTGCCGGCCAACATCAGGGCGGAGCAGGTAGCCACGGAGAAGTTCATCAACCTTACCAACCGGCTGGTGGCGCTTGAGTTGATATGAGGCGCCGGTTGCTTTTTGAATTGACTTCAGGACTCGATGTGAATAGCTTCTCCACTAACAGGCTGTTGAAAAACGTCGCAATCGTCATTGCGAGGTCACGCGGCCACGAGTGGCTTTCAGTCGCGTGACCGTGGCAATCTCAATTCGTTGGTAGACAGCGTGAGAGAGATTGCCGCGCTTCGCTCGCAATGACGGAATTATCACTTTTTCAACAACCTACTAAGTGTCTGGGCGCACAGACTGCTCATTGGGAAAACTGAAACAAGGAGTGTTTCGTGCCATCGCTCACAGTAAATGTCGACACCGTGGCGGCGTTGCGCGGTCTGCGTGGTTATGCCGAACCGGACCCGGTGCAGGCGGCGGTGCTGGCCGAGTTGGCCGGTGCTGACGGCATCGCCGTTCAACTGCTACCCAAACATCAGGTCGTTCGTGATCGCGATCTCTACCTGTTGAAAGGTGTGGTCAAGACCAGATTAACTTTTGAGATGCCGCCGCACGGTGATTTCATCAACAAAGCACTCGAGGTGAAACCGTGGATGGTGACCTTTGCCTCCGACCAGCTTGGCGGCGACAACGCCGTGCTGCCCGTCGATCTCGCCTCGGATGAAACCGACTTCGGCGACATTGCCGACCGGCTCACCGCGGCCGGTGTTCTTGTCGGTTACTTCATTGAGCCGGAAGTCGACCAGGTCAAGCGGGCGGCCAAACACGGTGGCAGTTCTGTTCTGATCAACTGTTCCGGTTACAGTAACGCCCGCACCATCGACGATGCCCAGCAACAACTCGACCGCATCGACGCCGCCGGCGCGGCGGCAGCCAAGGCTGGTCTGGCCGTAAACTGCGGACGGGGGCTGACCTATCGCAACCTGACGCCGGTCGCTGAGTTGGGATTGGTCGATGAATTCGTGATCGGGTACGCCATCGCCGCCCGTGCTCTGTTGGTCGGCTACGAGCGCGCCGTAACCGAGATGCTGCGTCTTGTGCGCAAAGAACCACCCTCGCAGTAAGCCGCATTGTGAACCAAACCAGTGATCAGAACGCGTCGGTGATCGAGCTCGAGATACCTACGGACATATCCCCGCAACGAGTAGACCGTTACTTAGCGTCATGTCAGTACCTGGACCTCTCGCGCAGTCGCATTCAGAGGCTGTTCGATGACGGTTTGGTCACCATCGATGGACGAACTGCCATCAAGAAACAGCGAATCAAGGGGGGGGAGACCATTGTCCTGACTATCCCGCCCGCGCCACAGATGCACCTCGAAGGTGAAGATATCCCCATCGACATCGTTTACGAGGATGAGCATCTGGCCGTGGTCAACAAACCGCCCGGCATGGTTACTCATCCGGCGGCGGGGAACTACGGCGGAACTCTGGTCAACGCCATGATCCACCACTTCGGCAAACTGTCCGAACTGGGCGGCTCGGATCGGCCGGGAATCGTGCACCGTCTGGACAAGAACACTTCGGGATTGTTGATCGTGGCCCGAAACGACAACGCCTTCCTGGCTTTACAAAAAGCAGTGCAAGGGCGTGAGGTGGCGCGCAGCTATCTCACTCTGGTGTGTGGCCACATGAAAGAAGATGCCGGGACGATTGATCTGCCGATTGGCCGGTCGCTGAAAGATCGCAAGAAGATGATAGTGACCCATCACCGCAGCCGCGAGGCCGTGACCAACTACAAGCTGCTGGATCGCTATCGCTCTTATGATCTGCTGGAGGTGAACCTCCACACCGGGCGGACCCATCAGATAAGAGTGCACCTTTCGCACCTCGGTCATCCTGTTTTCGGCGATCCGGACTATGGTGGTCGTGAAGCATGGCATCGTGGCATTTTTGCGCCGGAACGTCTGCTGGCCAAACGGTTGCTTGAGCTCATGCCGCGTCAGGCGCTGCACGCCGCCCGCCTTGAGTTCACGCACCCTGTCACTCGGGAGAAGCTTTCCCTCCATCGCGATCCGCCGGCGGACTTTCAGGCTCTGGTTGAAGTCCTCGATAAAGAGGGACGGTAGTGGAAAGTAGGGCGGGTCCGTCTTCGAACCCGCCACTGTCGGCATGCTTCGACTTCGCTCAGCATGAGGTCACAGCTAGACGCCCTCGTCTGTCCCTTGGCCATTGTCCATATTCGGTACCCCACCCAGAGCGTGAGCGTCGGGTGGGCTTTTCCTGTCAATGAGATTGCCGCGCTTCCAAAGGCAAGAGTGTCATCGGTCGCTCGCAATGACGATTTTCATTCTTAATCCTAGTCTTGTAAGGCGGGTCCGTCTTCGAACCCGCCACTGTCGGCAGGTTTGAAGACAAACCTGCCCTGCAAGACTCGGAGATTGCCGCGTCGGCCGCCCTTCGACTCCGCTCAGGGTGACGCGATCCGCTCAGAGTAACGCGATCCGCTCAGGGTGACGCGCTCACTATGGACTCTTGCGCAACACCAACACCAGCCGCCAGGCTTTCTTGGCGTTGTCGAATGGTATGTTCACATCCAGGTCGCCATACATGGCGGCGATATGAAACCGACCCGACAAATCGATCAGCGCCCGCAGATTTCCAAAGCCCATACGACGCGCATCGCTGGGACTTTCGTAACTTTTGACGGCTCCGTCTTTCTCAAGCTTGAAGCGCACGGTCCCCTTGTCGATCTCGGTAATCGGATCAAAGGTAGCATCTGAGCACCAGTCGATAGAGAGCTTCGAGCCATCCTTTTCGATCTCCCAGACATCCCGCGTGCTCTTATCGGTGTCGAAGGCGTCGCGAGGGTGCGGCAACTCCAGCAGATAGAGGCCGTCGTCCTTCAGGCTATCGGCCACCGCTGCGAAGTGATCGACAATGTCGCGGTTGGTCAGAAGATGACTGAAAGTCGCCATCATGCATAGCGCCAGGTCCACCTTTTGTTCGAGACGAAAACTGCGCATGTCGGTTTCGAGGATATGTCCGGGGAGTTTCTCATCATCGTAGATTCGCTGGGCATACAACGCCATCTCCGGCGAAGAATCGACACCGTACGCCGTCACGCCGCGCCGGGCAAACTCACGGCAGTACTGTCCCGGTCCGCATCCAAGTTCAACCATTGAAGTGATCTCAGCAAGTCCGGCCAATGCCGCCGCTTCGCTGATGAAGTCCACTGCCTTGGAATAATCGCGCCAACTGAAGGCCAGCTCGTATAGTTCCGAATGCTCATAGGGAGATTTGGTCACACCTGCTCCTGTCTGTTCGCCATCGGTATACTGGTTGACATTTCCTCGGACGCCCCATATATAACGCCAATGAACGACTCAAGCAAGAAAAGCAAACTCACTTACGCCGACAGCGGCGTCGATATCGACGCTGGCGATGCGGCTGTTGAACGAATCAAGAAGCTGGCCGCCGCCACCTTTGACCACCAGGTGCTGAGTGACATCGGATCGTTCGGCGGTTTTTTCAAGCCGGACCTCAAGGGCATCAGTGAGCCGGTGTTCATCTCGTCCACCGACAGTGTCGGCACCAAGCTGAAGCTGGCCTTTATCACCGGGCGGCACAACACGGTCGGTGAGGACCTGGTCAATCATTGTGTCGATGACATTCTCGTACACGGCGCCAAACCGCTGTTTTTTCTGGACTACATCGGCATCAGGAAACTCGATCCGAATGTCGTAGCCGAATTGGTCGAGGGCCTCAGCCGTGGCTGCCAGAAGGTCGGGATGGCGCTTTTGGGTGGCGAGACCGCGGAGTTGACCGATCTCTACCAACCGGGTGAGTACGACCTGGCCGGTTTCATTGTCGGCATGACGGACCGCGCGAAAATCGTGGATGGATCGACGATCAAGTCTGGGGACGTTTGTCTCGGGTTGCCGTCAAACGGTCTGCACACCAATGGTTACACACTGGCGCGAAAGGTCGTCTTTGAGATCGCTCGTCTGAGACCGGAGGACTATTTCCCCGAGCTGAACGGCACGGTGGCCGAGGCGCTGATGGCGGTACATCGATGTTACGCGCCGATCGTCCATCCACTATTATCTGAATTCGACATCCACGGCATGGCGCATATCACCGGCGGTGGGATTCCCGGGAATCTCAATCGCGTTATCCCCGACGGCTTGTGCGCCGAGATCGACAAGACTGCCTGGCCGGTGCCGCCCGTGTTCGATTTTCTGAGGGAAAAAGGGGATATCGATCCGGTTGATATTTACCGAACCTTCAATATGGGGATCGGTTATATACTCGTGGTCGATGCAGCCGAGGCCGACAAGGTAGTATCACGCATCGGCAGAATGGGAGAGAAGGTCTATCGAATCGGTCGGATCGTCAAAGGAAGCCAACCGGTTCTCCTCACGGAAGGCTGAACCGCCGCAGGTGGATGAGTGAAACAATGATTCTTCTTTGTATAATGGATGGTTTTGGTCTTCGCGAACCGGCGCCGGACAATGCCATCGCCGCCGCCCACACTCCCAACTACGATCGTCTCATAGCCGAATGCCCGCACACAGCGATCGACGGCTCCGGCGGAGCGGTAGGCCTACCCGACGGTCAGATGGGTAACAGCGAAGTGGGGCATCTCAATCTCGGTTCGGGCCGGATTGTCTATCAGGATATCACGCGTATCGACAAAGCCATCTCGGATGGCGAGTTTTTCAACAGCCCCGTGTTAGGCCCGGTCATGGATCGCGCCGTCGGTGAAAACAAGGCCATGCATCTTTTCGGACTGGTATCCGACGGCTGCGTGCACTCGTCGCTGGAACACTTGTATGCACTGGTCAGGATGGCCAAAGAGAGAAACGTTGAACGCGTGTACCTCCACGCCTTCATGGATGGTCGTGACACGCCGCCTGATTCAGGTCAGCACTACATGGCGCAGGTAGTTGCCAAGTTCGATGAGATCGGATTGGGAAAAGTAGCTACAATTTCCGGCCGGTACTACGCCATGGATCGTGACAAGCGCTGGGAGCGCGTCGAGCAGGCCTACCAGACGATAGTTCACGGCAAGGGTCAGGAATTTGCCGATCCGGTCGAGGCGATCAAAGTTTCGTACGCAGCCGGCGTCACCGATGAGTTCATCGTGCCGCTGGTAATAGACAACGGCTCGACGCACGCCGGACGGCTGTCAGAGGGTGACCTGGCGATTATTTTCAACTTCCGGTCCGATCGCGTCCGAGAGATTTCGCAAATGTTTCTCGGCTACAAAAACGACGGCTACGACCATCTGGACAGCCCGCAGATAGAGTTGGTGACCATGACCAACTACGACGTCAAGATGACCGAGGCCAAACCGGTATTCCAGCCGAACAGGTTGAACAATATCCTGGCCGACGTGCTCGCACGGACCGGACGCAGACAACTTCGCACGGCGGAGACGGAGAAGTATGCTCATGTTACATTCTTCTTTAACGGCGGTGTCGAGAAACCCGTCGAGGGGGAGGATCGTGACCTGATTCCATCGCCCAGGGTGGCCACCTACGATCTTCAGCCGGAGATGTCGTCGGTTGAGGTTACCGACAAGGCCGTAAAAAAAATCGAATCCGGGAAATACGACCTGGTGGTCCTGAACTACGCCAACTGCGATATGGTTGGCCACACCGGTGTTTTTGAGGCGGCCAGGAAGGCGGTCGAAGCGGTCGACACCGGTGTGGGACGGCTCCTCGATGCCGTAAAGAAGCAAAACGGTGTGGCGATTATCACAGCCGATCATGGGAACGCCGAACAGATGCTGGATCCCGATTCCGGCAGTCCCTTTACGGCTCACACGACGAACCTGGTGCCGTGCATCTTGTACGATCCTTTGGAAGCAGTCGGTCATCGTGAAAGCGTCACCTTGCGTGACGGTGGCATCCTGGCCGATATCGCGCCGACCATCCTTGACCTGATGGATCTCGAGGTCCCGGTCGAGATGACCGGCAAATCACTAATAGAACGAGGGTGATCACTTGACCGGCCTGTTCAAAAGAATCGGTCGCATGATTCTCCCTGAAGATGTCGCTTTGCGCAAGCGCCGACTGGAACTGTTAGTCTGGGCGTTCCTGCTATCCTTCGCGTTTTATCCTGAGTCCTGTGGTTTCATCGCCTGGTTCGCTTTAGTCAGGCCGTTGTGGATAATCAGTTCACTTCAGCGCCGGGCTGCCTTCAACGCCGCTTACTTCTTCGGTTTCTTTTTCAACCTGTTCTCGATCTACTGGATAGGGATGGTGACACCACCCGGCATGGTGGCCGCCGTGGTGCTTGTCGCCTTCTACTACGCCATCATCCTGATGGTCTTCTGGAAGCTCTATCGCCTGAAGCCCATCTTCGGAATTGTCTCGATGCCCTTTCTCTGGGTCGGCATGGAGTACTTTCGCACGCTCTCGCAATTCGCATTTCCCTGGTCTGACCTCGGCTACACGCAGGCCTACTACTTGTATATCCTGCAGATCGTATCCGTGATATCCGTTCATGGTCTGTCGTTTCTGATCGTAACGGTGAATGTGCTTCTGTGGCAAGTATTCCGAAAAACCGTATCGCCGGAACGACGCGTCACCGCCTTGTTTGCGTCTCTTGCAATTGTTGTCGCGCTGGTTGCCTATGGCTGGATCGAGATGCCTCGATTTCCCGAGGCCGGCACCTATCGCCTGGCCCTGCTTCAAGGCTCGGTGCCGCTGGATGAAAAATGGAGTGATGGCAACCAGTATCACAGTATCGATGTGTACGACTCGCTGACTCAGACCGTTGAGGACAGCACCGTTCAGTTATACGTGTGGCCGGAAACGGCGGTGCCCTGCTATCTCTCGCACGACCGGGCCTGTCGCCAACGGGTCGCCGAGGTGGCCCGCAAGTCGGCTGCTTACCACCTGGTCGGCTCACTGGCCGCCAGCTATCATCAAGAGGGGAAACGGTATTATAACTCCTGCTTTCAGTTCAACCCGACCGGTTGGATCGAGCAATCATATGACAAAGTGAAGCTGGTACCGTTTTCCGAACAGGTGCCTTATCAGGATCAAGTCCCGTTCATGCGCAAGGATTTCCTGAGGAAGTATCTGACGTTTATCGACCAATACGGTGTGCAGTGGTGGTCGGATTTCCGTCAGGGCGATTCGGCGGTGATTTTCCGACTGCCCGATGCAGGCTACTCGGTGCTGATCTGCTTTGAGACGGCCTTTCCGGAGTTTGTGCGCCGCACCATACGCGACGGTGCTCATTTCGTGGTCGGAATCACCAACGACACCTGGTTTGGCCGCTCGGTCGGGATCCACATGCATGCCCGAATCTTCATCACTCGGGCCGTTGAAAACCGCTGCTGGTTCGCACGCGCCGCTAACAGCGGTCTGACTTTCATAGTCGACGGCTATGGACAGGTGCGTTCAGAGCTTGAACCCTACACGGTGGACGTCCTGTTAGGCGAGGTCGATCTGTTGGATGAGTTTTCCTTTTACACACGGCACGGAGACTACGTCGGGCGGTTCTCGTTCTTGTTTACCGTTTCCATCATAGGTATATTGCTGGCACTATGGTTTGCTGGAAAGATCATGTCCCGGCGCTCCGGTTCTGGTGTGTAGCGCTTTGGACTATCGTTATCGGCCTCGGCCAGACAGCGTCCGCGATCGAGTGGCGCACCTTGACCTCGTTCAAGGATGTACGCAGGCTCACTGTTATCAATGACACTCTCTGGGCAGCCACGTCTGGCGGGCTGCTGGCCATTCACGATGGGACCGAACCCGTAACTGAGTACACCAACGTCGATGGCTTGGGGACGACAGATGTTTTCGATATTATCATGGACGGCAACGGACAGAAGTGGGTGGCAGGTATGGGACGTCTGGTGCGGTTCGGTGCGGCCGATTCAAAACAGTATATGTTTATCGATGACAATGGTGAATCCATTGGCCTGACCAATCTGGCCGACGACAGCGACCGGCTGTGGGTGGGGGCAACGATAGGACTGGTGTTATTCTCCAAAACGATCGATGACGGACAGATCCAGGACAGCTACGGTCGCTTCGGTGGTCTGCCCGACTTTCCTCGGGT
>JAUXBJ010000303.1 GCA_030619425.1 bacterium | reverse complement strand
GAAGCGGACTACATCCTCGGCCGTATCCAGAACAACGCCATTCTGCGCGGCAAGCTGGCCTCTGAAGACGGCAAAGCTATCGCCATCATGGTGCCTATCGAATCAAAAGATATGTCGTATCGGATCGCAGGTGAGATTCGGGCCATCACCGAAAAGTACGGCGGCGGTCTCACCGTTCATATCGCCGGGCTGCCGATGGCTGAAGACTCTTTCGGCGCTGAGATGTTTTCGCAGATGGCGTATTCAGCGCCGGCCGCGCTGCTGATCATCTTCCTGCTGCTGTGGATGTTCTTCCGTAAGGCAAAAATCATCCTGGCGCCGATGGTGGTGGCAATCATGGCGGTGATCTGGTCGATGGGTCTGTTGATCCTGACCGGTCACACCGTGCATATCATGGCCTCGATGATCCCGATTTTCCTCATCCCGATCGCGGTGTTGAACTCGATCCATATTATATCAGAGTTTCACGACCATTACAAAAAGTACAAGCACAAAGACGCTACCATTCGCCATTCGATCAACGAACTGTTCGTGCCGATGCTGTTCACATCGTTGACCACCATCGCCGGATTCATCTCGCTGGCCCTGACCCCGATCCCGCCCGTGCAGGTGTTCGGCATGTTCGTGGCTTTTGGAATAATGATCGCCTGGGTGCTTTCGCTGACCCTTAATCCCGCTATCGCGATGCTTATATCGGATAAGACCCTGCGCACCTTCGGCCGCGAAGACGACACGCACGGACCGTTGTCGAGCGTGATGCACGCCTTCCGCAATCTGAGCTACCGGCGGCACAAAGGAATCATCGTTGTGGCGCTGGTGCTGGTTGTGGTCTCGGCGGTTGGACTGTCGCTCATCGTCGTCAACGACAACCCGGTCAAGTGGTTCAAGAAGTCACATCCGATTCGGGTGGCCGACACGGCCATGAACAAACATTTGGCCGGCACCTACATGAATTACCTCGTCTTTGAAGGACTCGATGAAAACGACATGAAGAAGCCCGAGGTGCAGCGATACCTCGAGGCGATGCAGCGAGAGTTGGAGAAGGACCCGATTGTCGGGGCCGTCACCGGCCTGCCCGATGTCGTCAAGAAAGTCCGTTATGAGTTTTTCGGCGCTGATTCATCGAAGTTAGCATTGCCCGGCAGCAGTAACGAAATCGCCCAGATGCTGTTTTTGTATGAGATGTCCGGCGGTGATCCGGATGATCTGTTCAAGTTCGTCACGCCGGAGTACGATCAAGTCAACCTCTGGGTGCAAATGAGAAACGGCGACAACATGGCGGTGGCCTCGGTGGTCGAACGTGGGAACAAGTACCTCCTTGAGCACGCTCCCCCTTCCGGGATCACGGCGCACTGGGCCGGCCTGCCATATATCAATATCGAATGGCAGCATCAGATGGTCAGCGGTATGCGCTCTTCCCTGATGGCATCGTACATAGTTGTTTTTCTGATGATGGTCTTCCTGTTTCGCTCGCTGCGCTGGGGTCTGGTGTCGATGCTGCCGTTGACGATCACGATCATGGCCATCTACGCCTTTATCGGCTACATTGGAAAGCCGTACGACATGCCGGTAGCGATTTTATCATCGCTGACATTGGGCTTGTCGATCGACTTTGCCATACACTTCATCCAAAGATTGCGCACGATCCACAAACGCACCTCGGATTCCCGGGAATCATTCGATGAGATATTCCAGGGCGCCGGTCGGGCTATCAGCCGCAATGTGCTGGTGATCGCAATCGGTTTTGTGCCGATGTTGTTCTCCACCCTGGTGCCATACATCACCGTCGGGGCGTTCTTCCTGGCTATCATGGTCGTCTCCGGTCTGGTGACGATGTTGCTGCTACCCGCGCTGGTAAGAACCTTCAACAAGACGCTGCTTCCGGTGGAAACACCCGACAGCGAGACCGTTCCGGCAGCGGCCGAACATGCACGAAGATAAAGACGCAATACGATAGAAAAGAAAGGAACCAAGCCATGTTAAATTCAAAACTCATCCTGATTTTGTTACTGACGCTGCCGATGGCATTAGCGACCACCGCCACCGCTGAGGACGCCGCAGCCATAATGGAAAAGTCGCACCTGGCCTACTACTATGCGGCCGACGACGGTATATCCGAGGTCACCATGCGCATTACGAGCAAGCGCGGCAAAGAGAGGACCAAGGAGTTTGTCATGCTGCGCCTGGACGAAGAAGAGGGCGGCAAGCAAAAGTACTATACTTATTTCAGGAAGCCGTCCGATATCGCCCGGTTGACTTTCATAGTGCATAAGATACCCGACGGCAACGACCAGCGCTGGATCTATGTGCCCTCGGTCGATCTGGTTAAACCGATCTCGGCCGATGATAAGAACTCCAGTTTCGTCGGTTCGCATTTCAGCTACGAAGATGTCTCCGGTCGTCATTGGAGCGAGGACAAGCACCGTCTGCTTCCCGACTCTACTATAGGCGATCGCGCCGTGTTTGTCATCGAGTCGATCCCGGTCGAGAAGTACAAAGGATTCTCACGCAAACTGTCCTACGTCGACAAGGAGAACTATCTTCCGCTGCGTGAAGAGTACTATGGTAAGAAAGACAAGTTGGTCCGAGTCTTCACCGCCGAAAAGGTGGAGGAAATTGATGGTGTGATCACGATGATCGCTCGTTCGATGGAGAATCTCAAGAAGGGCGGCAAGACGCTGATCGAGTTCTCCGGTATTGAGTACAATGTCGGTCTCGACGCATCACTGTTCACCGAACGGTTCCTCAAGAACCCGCCGCGGAAATACATCAAGTAGGTGAGAGGTGATCGAAATGAAAGGATTAAGAGCTTTCATAATGACCGGGTTGTTGCTTATGGCAGTTCCGGTTGGCGCCGAGGTCAGTATCGATGGTTTCCTTCAGATTCTCTACGGCGGACGACTGGACGAGTCCAATCCAACGGCAACCGAACAAACAGCCTCGGAGACGAGGCTGCAACTGCGACTCGAGGATTACGGTGACGTGGCTGAGTTTTTCGGGCGGATCGACTTAGTTTACGATGGCGCTGACTCTTCCGACTATGCTTGGGAATTGCGCGAAGGATACCTCAAGTTCCGGCTGGGAAGTCGGCTTGATTTCAAAGTCGGTCGCCAGATTCTCACCTGGGGTACCGGTGATTTGATATTTATCAACGACGTATTCGCCAAGGACTATCGTTCGTTCTTTGTCGGACGTGATGATCAGTATTTGAAAGCGCCCCAGAATGCTACACGTACGGAATTCTACAGCGGTCTGGGCTCACTGTCGCTGGTCTGGACGCCGCGCTTCGAACCCAACCGTCTCCCCACCGGTCGGAGACTGAGCTACTTCAACGGTCAATCCATCGTCGGTGAAGGACACTACTTCGATCCAACCACGCCGGCGCCGAAGTTTGAGAACAGCGAAGTCGCCATGAGGTTGAGTCGCCAGGTCGGGTCGTACAATAGTTCACTGTACTTCTACAAGGGATTCTACAAGAACCCTATGGGGGTTGTGATTGTTGACACATCGATGGTACCGATCTACCCGAAGCTGAATGTCTACGGTGCATCGGTGCGTGGACCGATGGCGGGCGGTATTGTCTGGGTCGAAGGTGGCTACTATGACTCGCGCCAGGATCGTGACGGCGATGATCCTATGATGCCGAATTCGTCCGTGACAGCCATGGTCGGTTTCGAGCGGCAGGTGGCGTCCAATCTGACCATCAACGGTCAGTGGCAAGCCGACAAGATGCTCGATCACGACACTTATGAAGTGCAGCAAACAGCCGTCAACGCTTTTGTGCGTGACGAGCTTCGACATCTGGTTACTTCGCGTGTGACCAAGCTGCTGTACGATGAATTGTTGGCGCTTTCGCTGTTCGTGTTTTACTCGCCGACGGATGAAGACGGGTATG
>JAUXBJ010000253.1 GCA_030619425.1 bacterium | reverse complement strand
GAACAGCGAGCCGTACTTGCTCTCCATCTCGTGCATAATCGGAAAGCAGGACTTGAGCGACAACCGTTCCGCCAGCCCGCCGTAGATTCCGGAAACCATCGGTTGCACCAGATAGTCGGCCGCCTGGCGACCAATGCGACGTTTGGCAAAGTCATAGATTGATTCATCAACATCTACGGGCGGACCTGAGGCAAACGGTTCCATCATCACGCGCAGCCGGCCGGTCACACTCAGGATATCGGAAAACAAAAATGCCGCTGGGGACATGGGCGCCTTTCTCAGACGACCCTTGCGCAGAATGAAACGATTACTGACGTTGGCGCCGGTGCGTTCGAGTTGGTCGGACAGGCCGAGTTCGTCGGCCAATCTAAGAGTGAGCGGTTCACGGTCAAGAAAACCGTTGGGACCCCAATCAAAACTGTAGCCGTCAACCTGGTCGGTGCCGATCGTTCCTCCCAGCCGATTGTCCGCCTCGAACAACCTCACGCTCAACCGCGGCTTTAGCCGCCTGAGGAAATGCAGCGCGGACAAACCGGAGATGCCGCCACCGACTATGACAACATCAGTTTGCGACATGCACCCCCACCTTGCGCCTGATGAGATCGGCCAACACCGAAGCAAACCGAGGATCGTCGTTGAACATCGGCATCCGTCGGAGTCGATGTTCAGCGCCTGCACCCAGGTGTTCCACTAAAGCGATATCTATCTCATGAAGCGTCTCAATGTTGTCACAGACGAAGCTGAGCGGAACGACGAATAGCTTGCGCCGCGGATTGCTCAGCAACCGACGTGCTTCAGCCACGGTATCGGGTCCCACCCACTTGACCGGGCCGGTGCGGCTTTGGAATGACAACACGTACTCACGATCAGCGGCCGCTAAGGCCGCGGTGGTTCGCACCTGATCGACATACGGGTCGCCCTCGTCGACAAATCGCTTGGGCAGGCTGTGGGCCGAGAACAGCAGCGTTTCGTCGGGCGCGATGTTGCCGTCGATTTGTTCCTTGAGAAGTCTGATGTATCCGGTGTCATCGTGAAAGTTATTCACGAACGATGTCGCTGTGCCCTCTAAGCCCTCAAGCGCATTCCGTGCGACAGCAAATGATGAGCCGGTGGTCGCAGCACTAAACTGCGGATACATTGGCAGGAAGCAGAAGGAACGGCGCCCTTCGTCATAGGCGGTAGCTATCGCGGTTTCAATCGTTGGTCGGAAGTAGCGCATACCGACGCAGCAACGAAGACCGGGCAGGTCCGAGGCCAGGTCGTTTTCAATCAGTTGGGCCTGGGCGCGAGTCCATTTCAGCAGCGGTGACCCGCCGCCGATTTGTTCATAGTTCTTTTGTACCTTTGAGCGCCGCAGGGATGATATCAAGCGGGCAAACGGCTTCTGAAAAACAGAGCCGCCGGGCAGACGAATAATCGAACGGTCGGAGAATATGTTGTAGAGATACTCCTTAACATCGGCGGCAGTGTCGGGGCCACCCATGCTCAACAGCACGACACAGAGTTTGTCCCTCACTGTCGCCATTTAGATCGTTTTCGAATAGGTGGCTTTCCTGCCACGAGAGTCGTCGGTCAGGTAGGTATCGAAGGTCATGGCTATGTTGCGCACAAAGGCGCGACCGACCGGAGTGACCTCGAGTCCGTCCGCCGTTTCCTTGAGGAGTCCATCATCGAAGAAATCTAGAAGGCGGCTGTGCTCCTCCGCGAAATAGTCGGCGTAGCTGACAGCAAACCGTTTTTCCAACTGCGCCCAACTGAGCCTGAAGTTGCACATCAGGGATGTTATCAGGTACTGCCGGATCAGATCGTCGTTCGACAGTTTCATGCCTCGGTAAACGGCAAAGGAACCGTCGTCAACACGCCGGCTATACTCTTTGAGTCTGGAAATGTTCTGAAAGAACCCATTGTCGACATAGCCGATGGCCGACATCCCGAATCCGATCATGTCGGGCGCCGACTGAATCGAATAACCCATAAAGTTTCGATAAAGACGTCCATCCTCCAACGCCAACGACAACTCGTCATCAGGCAGTGCGAAATGATCCATTCCAATTTGACGATACCCGGCCCCGGTGAGTTTCTCGATCTCAGAGCCGAAAAGCCGGTACTTGACATCGGTGGTCGGCAGGTCCGACGGTTTGATTTTCATTTGGTGCGCTTTCACGCCGGGCAGATAGGCGAACGAATACACAGCCAATCTGTCGGGGCGCATGGCAATCACTCTGTCGAGAGTCTTGCCGAAGCTTTTCACCGTCTGAAGCGGCAGGCCGTAGATCAGATCGAAGTTGATTCCTCTGAAATCAAGACAACGGCAGTGTTCCAGAATCGATGCGACTTGCTCGTACGGTTGGATACGCCCGATAGCTGTCTGCACCTCGGTATCGAAGTCCTGCACGCCGAGAGATATCCGGTTGAAGCCGCGTTCAGCCAGAAAGTCGAGTTGTTCGGCTGTGATGATGCGCGGATCAATCTCCATCGACCGCTCGCAATCACGGACAAAGGCGAAGGACCTCTCAAGAGTATCCAGTATGAGTTGCAGTCTGTCGATCCCGACGAAGGTCGGCGTGCCGCCACCGAAGTGCAGTTGACTGACACCCCGTCGAGGTTTCAACAGGGCGCTGGTTTTCTCGATCTCGCGGCAGAGGGCGTCGACATAGTTGTCAACACTTGACACCTTCTTGACGATACAGGTGTTGCAGCCGCAGTAGTAACATCGTTTCCGACAAAACGGTATATGACAGTACAACGACAGCGGCGCCTCCGCCTCCATCGAGACCGTCTTCAATGCGTCTGCATAGGCGTCGGCGCCCACTTCTTCACTCCAGATCGGCGCCGTGGGGTAGCTGGTGTATCGTGGTCCCGGTCGGTCGTACTTGCGTAACAGGTCGATGGGAACGGTAGTGGCCGTGGTCTCGCTGCTCACGGTCAGCCCCTGTAATTATGCACGGTTTCGACCACAGCCTCAACCGACGCTATCGGCGTCTCCGGTTGGATACCGTGACCAAGGTTGAAAATTAGATTGTCGTGATTATCGAGACTATCGAGGATGCGAATTGTCTGCGTAACCACTTGCTCGCGTTCGCTAAAGAGCAGTGACGGATCGAGATTGCCCTGAACCGCCTTGCCCGGCAGAGCAGTCGCCGCACCGGCCAGGTCGGCCCTGAAATCAACGCCGACTACTTCACAATCGATGTCTCGCACGATATCCAGATATGGCGCGACATTGTTCACGAACAGTATGCGCGGCACACCGTCACAATCAAGACGGCTGAATATCCGTTGAATCGGTTTTGCCGACCATCGACGGTACGCCTCGCGCGAAAGCATCCCCCCCCAACTGTCGAACAGTTGCACCGCCTCGGCCCCGGCGGCGATCTGTGCGTTGAGATAGCGCGTGATGTTACCCACCAGCAACTCAAACAAACGTTCGGCTGCTTCTGGATACTGATGCAGGAACCGACGAGCCAGATCGAAGCTCTTCGATCCCATCCCCTCGATCATATAGCAGGCGAGCGTGAACGGCGAGCCGGTAAAACCTATCAAGGGTGTGTCCGGTAGTTCCTTTTTGATCTGTCGAATGCCGTCGAGGACGAAGTTGAGATCGGACACAGGGTCCATATCGTGCAACCTGTCGATGTCTTCCGGCCGTCTGATAGGGTTCTGCACGCGCGGGCCACCCTCGGGAAACTCGAACGGCATCCCCATTGGTGCGAGCATAGTGAGGATATCGGAGAAGAGTATGGCGGCGTCGAAACCGAAACGTTCAATCGGCTGACGCACTACCTCGGCTATCATGCTGGGCGATTGACACAACTCAATGAACGACGCCTTCTCTCGCACGGCTCGATACTCCGGCAGATACCTACCCGCCTGGCGCATAATCCAAACCGGGATGCGGCCGTCGTTTCGACCGTAGCAAGCCTTGATGAAATTGCTGTCGCTTACGTTCACTGATGCGTTTCCTCACCTATGATTCCGGCAATCGTTTCGGCCGCCTTGTCCAGGATGTCGTCGGTATGCACGGTCGAGAGAAAACAGACTTCGTATCCGGAGGGCGGCAAATACATCCCGGCGGACAACATCCGCTCATGCATCCGATTGTAATGAGCGATGCCGTCACTGTCGATACCTGACGCGGCCCGCGGCAGATCACGCTGGAACACGATCCAGAAGATCGAGGCCACACCGGCGATAGTAACCGCTCTGTTCGCCAGTCGGCTGGTGATGTTGCTGACAAATCGACGATTGCGATTCTCCAGTTGGGCGTAGACGTTGTCCGATGACAGTTTTTTCAGAGTCGTCAGACCTGCAACCATAGCCACCGGGTTACCGGACAAAGTACCGGCCTGGTACACCGG
>JAUXBJ010000131.1 GCA_030619425.1 bacterium | reverse complement strand
TACTCTGCGGCGTGTTCCAAACCCAGGCCGCCGTCATCGCCGAGTCACCACCCAATTCGGTGCGATTGGAATCGACAGCGCCACCTCTGACATCAACAGAGTCACCGATCAGGGCCAGTTGGTCGGAGAGTTCCTCACTCACAATCTGGAACGAATAGACGTTCGGTGTGAGCAGGCTGCCGCTGTTTCTCTTGGCCAGGATGGTCAGTGAATAACTGCCCATGCTCCCCGAACCATCAAGGTTGGAAACCTGTTCCTTGAAGCTGTAGAACTGCTTGGAACTGATAGTGGTCGAGGTTATGCGGCTGTCCGAAATGGCTACCGAGTCACGATAGACAACACTGCCACCGGGACCGGCGACCAGAACATACACCGAGTCAGCCGTCGTCGGATTGCCCAGACTGTCCACCGAATAAAACACGCAGGACAGCGAGTCCTCCGCCGACGGCGACGACGTGGAGTTGTTCACTATGGCTCCGAAGAGCGATGCGGTCGAGACTATGCCGGCGATAACGATCAAGAGCTTCTTCATCGTACTCCCTTGTTGATTGTAGAGTTCAGTTTCTCAAAAGCGACCGGACAACCTGTGACCGCCGTACCGACTGGACACTGCTGTCGGCCGTGTACAAAAGCACCAGCGGATAGTAGTCCGATCCGCTCTCGGAAGACTTGATTATCTTCTGGCTGCTGGACGCCGGCACGTTATTCGCATTGATGAGAATGAATCCATAGTTGCTGCCGGAAGTGTCCCAGTAGTTGAGGATGCGATTGAAATTCTTCATCGTGAAGTACTGGCCGATGCCGGTGATGTTGACGCTGCACGCGACGGCTGTCGTGTAGTCGCCGCCGGGATTACTCCAGTTCACCGAGTCGGCATCGCCGACGTCGAGATAGGCATGCAGCCAGGTTCCGCCGCTGTCGGGATCGGGATAGTAACCCAGGTTGTGAAGGTTTTCGGTTCCCTCGAAAGTCTCCCGCGTCAGCGGGCAGGCGATCAGGTAACGCGGCAGGATGCTGCTCTGGAGGTAACAGTAGACCTTCAACTCTGACGAATCCGGAATCGTATCATTCCAGCCCGGCAGTTTGAACAACACCCGTTTCTCGGCGGTAGAACCATAGTTGCCGACCCCCATGTTGAGTACGCCGCCGCCGTTGAAACGCCGACAGTTCTCACCGGTTTCCTCCGCATCACAGTTCTCATAGGAGTAGATGAGACAATCCTCGACGTCAGTGCTGTCTTTCAGCGTATCCACCCGAGCCGAAACCATTTCGGTTGACGCGAACACAACGAATATGATCATCAGCCACGATTGTTTCAGTCGAGGTCTCATTTCTTCTTCCGGGTTGATGATGTCCTGGTTCGCCCCGGCTTTCTTGTCGGCGCTTTGTCGGCGACACCCTGACGGATCTCCTCTACCAACTTCCAGAATCGTTTCTGGCCGGCGCCGCCCGGTGTCAATTTGTGTCTGAGTTCAATCATCTTTAGCAAATCCCCTATCTTGGCGTTTTCATCATCCTTATTGGCGAACAAACGGCAGTAACGTGCGATGAGGTCGTCGAAATACTTCAACCAGGGAGAGCCGTCGGACGGCTTCCCCGTGGTCTGTTTCATGCTAATCACCCATTTCGATGACGAACAAGTCGACCATCACCGGGCCGGACGCATCCGGATCACGCGCGATCTTGAATCCCTGCGACGACTCCTCACCTACGACAAACGCCGTCTCCACACTGCGAGGTCGGATTATCACTCGCGGTGATTCTATCGACGACGGTAGATGATTGCCGCGATGATCGGTAAGATCGCCGAAAGTGACCTGTTGGGCGACATCACCGATGTCGACCGTTCCATAGAGCACAGAGGTCGTGCTCTCAACCTGCTCTTGAACAAGGAATTCGACCTCACTCCAGCCGGCCAGCCCCCAGGCGGTGAACTCGGGGACAAACCACAAGCGATGTGATTGGGCTCTTTCCAGTCCTGATATCATTGCTTCTCCTTTAGCTGTGTACCGGTGATGACGGACCAATCGCCGGTGGACGGAATCCTTTCAGCAACGCTTCGCTGTTTTCGGCGTATTGGTCGGCCAGTCTCATCCAGGCCAGAGCCGTTCGGTCCTCGCCTCGGCGACTTGAGAGTTCCCTCGCCGCCGAGGTGCGGCAAACTATCTCGAGGGCGCGATAGGTCGCGGCCGCCTGCAACGTGCGATCGGCCCCGAACTCTCCGTCCGGATCCACCTCCCGTTCAATCAGGCTGTTGGCTTCAGCCACGGCGTTGTCCAATACGTCTTCATTGTAGCTGTCGTGAACCGGCGAATAATCAAGATAGACTGTCTCACCGGCCGCGATATCGCCACCGGTCAGTCGCCTGATCTCGCCGCCATCAGCTTTCACCTGAAAGTCATTCCCCTCACTGTAGAGAGTGAACGTGAGATACCACACCGTGACCGTCTGTCCGCCCCCAAGACTCCCGCCGCTCTTCAGCACTATCGTTCCCGAGAAATAGTCTACGGCATAGTCCGAGTTCTCAACATACACGGTTCCCATCGAACTGTCCGACGCCACCACCACCGAACCGGGCGCCAACGGCGATGCCGTCAACGACGTCGGGTTGCTGCTGAGACTCACGGTTGTCCGAACCAGGTCGTTACTCTGGACAGACTTCACCTTCAGAGTTGATTGATCCACGGCGCCACTGAAAAAGGAAAGGTAGTCATCACTTTCAAAAACCAGTGGCTGGTTTGCTATTGATTCGGCCAGTGGAAAGGCGCCGACCAGGTGATGACGAATGAGTTCTGCGTTAGTGTAGGACATCGCTACCTCCTGACTATGATGGCGCCGATGTCGGAGATCGACGTGATTTGACTACCCACCGGACCGGTCGTGAACGCCGTCGAAACCTGGATCTTCACCCAGTAGCGTTCGTCATCCTCAAGCGCTTCTTTCTGCCAGCCGCCCGGAGTGCTATCGTAATCGTTCCACAGCAGCAATTCACGATCGGAGGAGTCGAAGTCATAGCCGCCGCCCGCCGGCGTGAATGCGATCCAGTTAGCGCCGTCCCAATAGCTGTAGGTAAGCGTACCGCCGACACCAACGGTCGAAAGAAGGACCCTGAGATAACGGAATTTCCGATCCATCCCGAGGTACACGGCATCTCCCTGTTCCTTCATGAGGGTGGATGAACTGGGGTGGTAAACATCGGCGGTGGCAGCACTGGAGGCGGCTGTTGTCAGATTATCATAGCTGGAAGAACTCGTGTCATAGGCCAACACCTCATTGAACAGACCTGCGCCGGGGTCCAGAGGTTGCGGCGAACCGAAGCTGCCCGTTTCGCGACTGGTATACAATAATCGCTCCTGCCCCGAGGCGTACTGAGACAGATAGACCACTACCGGCACGTTGGCGTTGAACATCAACTGTGGACTGTTCCCTTCGCTGCTGTCCAAATCCACAACCGCACTCCAGACTGCTCCGTCGAATTCGCGGTATTTCAGCGCAGCTTGATCGTACACAACCGCCAACAGACCATTATCCGAAACGGCAACGTCGAAGTGCTCATCGAAGTTGCTCGCACTGGAGGCCAGATCGACAGCGCTGGTCCAGCTCCCCCCTGAGATCGGGCGGGAACGTGTCGACAACGTCGAACTACCGTGACTGTACACCACGAAGATATCGCTGGTGCCGATAACTGTCCTGGAAAACAACGCCGTCACCCCGCTGGTGAGCACGTCACCGGCATCGGTCGGACCTGTTCCCCAGGTTGCGCCGGAATCGGTCGAGGACTTGGCGTGAAGATAGTACGACCCACTTGTAAGCCGCGACCAACTCACCCACAGCGTGCCGCCGTCCTCGATTGTCACCGACGGATAGTACGATTCATTAACGTTGTAGATGGTAACCTTGGAACCTTGCGACCAACTTCCGCCTGAGAACGACAGCTTCTTCGTCACCAGGTAGTTGGTGGAGGTCTCACTATAGACAAGGTGGATGTTGCCGTTGGTGTCGATCAGACTGTCACACGGCTGATCCGCGGCATCAGATGCTATCGTCACCGGCGTCGACCAGTTTACGTACGGACGGTCCGCCCAGGAGTATTTGATGTCACCGGCCGCTGTCTGTGTAATCGCCACCAATCGACCGCGGTACTGACCGGATGGTACTTTCAATAGCTTCCGCCCCGGCGGCAGACCGACCGGGTAGGCGGCCGTTGATTCGGTTATCTTTTTCTGCATCGTTCTCTCATTAAGCGGGGGAGCCCGCGCTGAGCGGACTCCCGCCTGGTATTAGGTAAACACGCTGTCAAGTATCACTGAGGCCTCCTTGATGACCTTGGCGTAGGTCACCGACTCGGAGATCACAGCTTCCTCGAAACGCTGTTCGATCACTTTGTCGTACTCGATGGTCAGAGGCTGGGTGATCACTTCCTCGACGGCGAAACGACTGTCGAGACCGAGAACGTAATCGCTCGGCACATCATCACAGCGAATCAGTCGCGCCCCCAGCGGACTGAACAGGTCGCCGGTATTCTGGAAACGATAGCCCGCCATCGGATCCTTGAACTCGTCCAGAGTCAGAATCGTCTTCATCTGATCGATATGACAGACCAGCGTGTTCATTTCAAACGGCGAGAACTGCGCCCACAGGCTGATCAAGTCGTCATAATCGAGCGTGCCGCTGGCAGCCGTGTTCACTACCGTCGCGCCATTGCTGTTGCCGTCACCGTTGATGATCGTGTCGACCACCATGGCGATCTTGTCGCTCTGAATCCGAAAGCCGATGTACCACAAGAGCACCCGGAACTGCGAGCTTGTGCGATAACGCAGCGCCTTGTAGCTGGTCTTCAGAGCCAGACCGTAGTCGGTCACCTTCACGGCGTGGTTCTGCTCGGTGACGAGAAGCTGCGGCACGTCGGCGCCGTCGCCGATCGGTCGCAGCGAGAACTTGGTGTCGTCCGAAGTATCGATGAAGAACGGCGTGTAGCTGTTGCTGGCCACGCTGGTGGAGTTGGCGATTAAACGACCCAACTCAGGACGCATCGCCTGCCCCTTCTTGATCTCGCGCAGCATGAACTCCGGCAACAAAGCCGGCGCCTGCTGGAAAAACTGCTCCACCGTGGTCGGCGACTTGCCGCCCAACCGAACTCCGGCCAGCGCCAGTTGGCGTTCAAAGGCGTCCAGCGGACAGCCGTTCGGAGTAGGGTCGTACTCTTCGCATTCCAGAAGCTCGGACAGCGTCAAGCCACGGCTTTCCGCCTCCACATAGAGATCCCGACTCATCTCGACCGCCGCCGAGCGCGTGAGATCCACCGGCGCTTCCGATCTCTCCCTATCGACTTCACGCTGTACCCCGGCGAAAGCGGCCGAGTTCAAAAACTGATTGAAATCCATCTTCGGTCCTTTCTTAGTTAAGCAGGATAACACAGTCGGTTGTGCCGTTGACGTCAAGTACCGTGCCGCGAGCCACGTTGCCCCCGGCCGGGTCGGATGCCACCGTCGGCGCCTGTTTCACGGTTCCACTGGCGCCGCCCACCACGCGGTTGTCCACCGTCGGATAGGTTGTAGTAATGGCCAGCCGGCAAATACCGCCGACCTGCACCGTGGCCAACCGATCACCGTCGTCCTTGTCGCTCAATGTCAGGCTGATCAGTCTGCCTAATAGTTGATCGCCGTCGCCGATCGGTCCCACCTCACCGCTGGCGGTGAGTACCACCGGCTCTCCGATGTTGGCATCCTTCAAATCGTCGACACCGGTAGTCTGCTTGATTGTGAACGTTGCCAACACCGGCGCCACAGCGTCCAGATTTTGGTCTCTTACTGCCATCTTAAGTCCTCTTGCTGAATAGTTGTTGAGTTGTTATGGCCGGGAGCGTGTCCCACGTGGCCGGGATGTTTATCCCACCGATTCACTTGTAAAGTTCCGGATCCATCGACCTGAGGTGGTCGCTGTGCCCCGTACCGACGAAACTGAAGCTGGCTCCGAACGTGTCGCGAAACCTGGCCGAACTCCGCCGGTACTGACGAATAAGCTCCTCTGCATTCAGGCCCGGCAGAGCCTCGAGTTGGTCCGCAATGCCCTCCAGATCCGAGTCGGACCGCTGGGCCGCAGCCATCGCTTTCATCATGCCGGCAATGCGCCCGATACAATCCTGACGCAGGGTCTCGCATTCACTCTTTAGCTGT
>JAUXBJ010000149.1 GCA_030619425.1 bacterium | reverse complement strand
TTGCGGCGGACCTTCGGCGAAGACGGACCCACCCTTCTACTGACTGTCACCCTGAGCGCAGTCGAAGGGTGAGATGCAGCAGGTCGATACGCCCACATAAACGTCGCCTAAACTTCCAGGACGTCTTGTTCTTTCTTTTCCAGGATATAGTCTATCTCTAAGGTGAACTCGCCGGTCATTTTCTGGATTTTGTCCAACCCGTCCTTCTGCTGATCCTCCGAGATCGCCTTGTCCTTCTGGGCATTCTTGATTTGGTCGTTGGCATCGCGACGAATGTTGCGTATCGCCACCCGGCCCTCCTCGGCCATATTGCGACAATGCCGGGCCAGTTCTTGTCGACGCTCCTCGTTAAGCGCAGGGACCGGAATCCGGATGGTTTGTCCCTCGACAACGGGATTGAAGCCAAGGTCGGCTTTCTGGATTCCCTTTACGATCTCACCAACCGTGCCCTTTTCAAAAGCCTGAACAACCAACAGACGCGGCTCCGGAGCAGCAATCGTCGCCACTTGATTCAGCGGCAACTGAGAACCGTAGGCCTCCACCTTGACCGTATCGAGCAGTTGCACCGTCGCCTTACCGGTTCGGACAGCGTTGAACTCACGCGCCACCGCATCGACGCTCTTCTTCATACGCTCGTGTGTTTCCTTGTAGAGTTCTTCCAGCATAATAGGACTCCCGTGCTTGTTATTTCCACCTCAAGAGATCAGTGTCCCAACCTCTTCGCCCAACACCGCCCGTTTGAGATTGCCCGGCCGATGAAGGTCGATCACTCTAACCGGGATATGGTTCTCCATCAGCAGTGAAACGGCGGTTGAGTCGATCACTTTCAACTCACGCGTCAGAACCTCCATGTATTTCAACTTAGGATAAAAGACCGCTTCGGCGTCCTTCCTGGGATCGGCTGAATAGACTCCGTCGACATTGGTAGCTTTTATCATAATGTCGGCATTGATTTCCATGGCTCGAAGCGAGGCAGCCGTGTCGGTACTGAAATACGGATTACCGGTACCGCCGGCAAAGATGACCAACCTGCCTTTTTCCAGATGCCTTACCGCCCGACGTCGGATATACGGTTCAGTAAAGGCTTCTATTGCCACCGCCGACATCACTCGCGTGTAGCAGCCCATTTTCTCGAGTGTGTCCATCATGGCCAGCGAGTTTATCACCGTGGCCAGCATCCCCATCGAATCGGCTGTAACCCGATCCATGCCTGACTCAGAAGCGTGCAGCCCACGAAAGATGTTCCCGCCACCGACCACAATTGCGGTTTCGATGTCGAGCTTGTTGATTTCTATGATTTGGGAGCAGATGGACTCCACCGTAGCCGTGTCGATCCCGAATTGACCGGGACCGGTGAGGGCCTCCCCGGATATCTTTATCAGAACCCTCTTGGCTGGCGGTAAATTATCGTCAGATTCCATTTTACTCGCCCAGACGGAATCGGCAGAACCGTTTTACGAGTATGTTTTCACCCAACTTGGCGATCATCTCTCTGACGACGTCACCCACTGTCTTGTCGGTATCCTTGACAAATGCTTGCTCCAGCAGAACGATTTCCGAGAGATACTTCTCCAGCTTGCCGTCAACGATTCTGTCGATCACTTTTTCCGGTTTACCTTCGTTAAGCGCCTGCTGGCGGTAAATATCGCGCTCTTTGTCGAGCACGGCCTGGTCGACCTCCTCGCGGGACACACAAACAGGCGCGCTCGCCGCCACATGCATAGCGATGTCCCTGGTGAAGACTTTGAACTGGTCGGTGCGCGCCACGAAATCGGTCTCACAGGCCACCTCGACCAAAACACCAAGTTTATCCCCGGCGTGAATGTACGATGCGATCACTCCTTCGGCGGCTGTGCGACCAGCCTTGGAGGCGGCCTTGGCAATTCCCTTCTCCCTGAGAACCTTGACCGCCTTTTCGATATCTCCGTCGGCTTCAGAGAGAGCCTTCTTGCAGTCCATCATGCCGGCTCCGGTTTTATCCCGGAGTTCTTTCACCATTTTTGCGCTTATCTGCATTTGGTCGTACCTTTCAACATTTATGCCGGCGGCGCGGTCTTGCCAGGACCGCTATCGGGTTCTTCAGATGTATAGACAATCGGCTTTCCCTTTCGGGTTTCCTCCACAGCCGCCTCGACCGCCTCCTGCGTGAGGCCACTCTGAGCCTCGACGGCAGCGTCGACCAACTGCCGAATGAGCACGCGAATCGACTTAATGGCGTCATCGTTGCCCGCTATCGGGAAATCGATGGGGTCCGGATCGGCGTTGGTATCGACGATACCGATGATCGGAATACCCAACTTGGTGGCCTCGGCCACCGCTATTTGTTCTTTGCGAGCATCCACGACAACCATCAAACCCGGCAGCACGTTCATCTCCTTGATACCGCCGAGCACCTTGTTGAGACGCACGGCCTGGTGCTCAAATCGGGCGCGCTCTTTCTTGGTGAACTTCTCAACCGTACCATCCTGCTGCATCTGCTCGATGTCTTTCAGTTTCTTAATCGAGTTCTTGATGGTATCGAAATTAGTGAGCATTCCACCCAACCAGCGCTCGGTGACATAAAACGCACCGCACCGCTTGGCTTCTTCAGCGATCACTTCCTTCGCTTGTTTCTTGGTGCCCACCATCAAGATCGACCGACCACGCGAAACCACCTCGGTGATTTTCCTGCTGGCATGTTCCAGAGCGTTGACGGTCTTCTGAAGATCGATGATGTAGATGCCGTTACGAGCGGCAAAGATGAACGGCTTCATCTTGGGGTTCCATCGGCGCGTCTGATGGCCGAAATGCACCCCGGCTTCGAGCAATTCCTTCACTTGTGAAGAGATCATGCGATATCCCGGAATTATGGTTAATCTTCACTCGGCGTCACCCCCGACCGAAACCACAAACTGTGGGACCATCGGTCGAGTCAGCCGGAGCTGTTTATTTCCCCACCGAAGCGGGGATACGGCACTCCAAATCAGCGTTTGGAATACTGGAAACGTTTGCGCGCTTTGGGCTGGCCGTATTTCTTACGTTCCACCTCGCGAGCATCGCGAGTGAGTAAACCGTGTTTGCGCAACACGGCGCGGTACTCTGGATCCATCACCAACAAGGCTCTGGCTACGGCCAAACGTAAGGCGCCGGCTTGCCCGCGGATACCACCACCGCTGGTAGAGCAATTCACATCGAGATCGCTCAGATGTTCCGTAACTGTCAGCGCTTCCTTCGCATGGGCCACCAGTGTCTCACGACAAAGATGATCCATCAGGGAATGCCCGTTAACGGTGAAGGTTCCTTTACCCGGTACGACGTTCGCTCGGGCAACCGCCTCTTTGCGACGGCCGGTAGCTGAAAAGCTGTCCTGTCCCATTTGCCTCTATCAGTTAAAGCTCTAGTTTTTCCGGTTTCTGGGCCCGATGTGGATGTTCGGATCCGCTATAGACATGAAGCTTCTTGAACATTTTCCGACCCAAACGGTTCTTCGGAAGCATCCTCCGAACAGCCAGGCGGAATGTCTCCTCCGGCTTCTTATGCATCTGTTCGGCAAACGTCGTCTTTTTCAGACCGCCGGGGTAACCAGAGTAGTGATAATAGGCAAGCTGCTCCGGTTTCCTCGTACCGGTCACGCGCACAGCCTTGGCATTAATCACTACGACGTGGTCGCCCGTATCCAGATGCGGCGTAAAGATCGGTTTATGTTTACCCCTGAGAATTGTCGCCACCTTCGTGGCGTAACGTCCCAGAATGGCGTCTTCCAAGTCAACGACCCACCATTTACGGCGACCCGGGTCTACTTTCGGTACAAAAGTCTTCATTCAAACATCCAATATATCGAGACCTCATCAAAACAGACAGACGATAAAAATACACTATTTAGCTGACTTGTCAACACAATCTACAAAAAAATACTAATCCTCGCAGACCCACCTAAGTGGTATCGGCAGTCATTCCAATATGTTTAACAGTAGCGACTTAGCTGTGCCCTCGATAACGCCGGACAGCTTTGGTGTTCTGTCTCAGAGTAACATTCACATAGTCTTGTGCCCGTCGGGTCTTCAGACCCGGCAGGAAACTGCTTTTGTGTCTGTTGTCCCAAGTTCTTCAGTAGCCTGCTGCCGGAAATAGTCGAAGCGGCCGAATTCATGTATTCGACCGCTTTGCAGGCAAGGCTTGGTTATATGATCAGCCTTTGTTGGTAGATACGATAGTCTGCGCTCTCAGATCTTGCCGACCAGGTCCAGACCCGCCTTAAGGGTCTTCGCGCCCGGCTTCCAATTCACCGGGCAGACCTCTCCCCCATGCTCGCGTACGAACTGGGCCGCCTGAAGTTTGCGAACCAACTCGACGGAACTGCGACCGATCGAGTTATCGTTCACCTCGAATGACTTGACAACACCATCGGGATCGATAATGAAGGTCCCGCGGAGCGCCAGCCCGGCTTCTTCGATCATGACACCGTAGTCGCGGCTCAGCTTGCCGGTCGGATCGGCTAACATCGGGAAAGTGATCTTCTTGATCGTCTCCGAACTGTCGTGCCAGGCCTTATGGACAAACACGGTGTCGGTCGAAGCCACCAGGATCTCAGCACCCAAATCCTGGAACGTCTTGTAATTGTCGGCCAGGTCACCAAGCTCAGTGGGACACACAAAGGTGAAGTCGGCCGGATAGAAAAACAGGACCACCCACTTGCCGCGATAATCGTAGAGCTTGACGCGCGTGATATCGTCCTTGTACAAAGCCTCGACATCGAAATCGGGAGCCGGGTGATTGATCTGTACCATGGTTGTTTCTCCTTTACTATTTCGCTCTAAATCTGTCAATCCATCTACTCTACTTCGTGTCTCTTGGGACCAACATCGGTCCACAATCTCGATTATCAATAGTCGTTATGAAGACTAACAGAAATCCGGGGCCAGAGTTCACGAAAACACGACGGAGTAGTTTCTACGCCTGTTGGATAATGCAACCCACAGACTGAGCGCCCGTACGTGGCGCCACCAAGGCACCCGGCAGGTCATTCCCCCGATTAATATCAACTCGAACGGCTCGAAACTCAGGAATGCCGTTTCTTCAGCTTCAGCTTCAGCTTGTAGCGTGGATCAAACTTCCGCCCACTCGTGCATAATCCGCACGAGGCCATGCGCAGTCGTTTCTGACGGGGGTACTCTCGTCCACAATTAGGACAAGTATATATGTACTTGGGCGGTTTTTTCAGCGATGGGTGCGCCTTCGCCCGTATCGATGCGCCCACCCGCACGGCTTCGGCTTTGAACGCCGCGCCATGACGAAAATGCACGATGTGGATCATCTCGTGTTTGAGCGTGTCGGCTATTTCGTCTGTGAACAGTTGGTGGTACTTCCGACCGATTCGGATCAACCGTCGTTGCGGCGTGTAGGAACCGGCCGATGACATCCGGGTGGAGTATTCGATTTTCACTCGGGGCAGCCGACCGTCGAAGTACAACCAGTTGAACCGGTCGAACATGCGGTAAAGCTCGCTGGTGTCGGGCAGGCCCGTCTCCACCTCACGAACCGTGGACAGGCTGACTGCGGGAGCGGCGCTCTGATGTTGCCTGATGGTAGTGTACAGCGTGGCGGGCGCCGGGGGACTTAGATCCTCCGGCTGAAAGAGATCGTAATTGAGCGCGGCCAGCGCTTTTCTTTGTGACTTGTTGCGACTCATCTGACGTCGTTCCTACTGACGG
>JAUXBJ010000336.1 GCA_030619425.1 bacterium | reverse complement strand
GTGGCGAGCGTAGTTGTTCGACAAGGTTTTACACAAACCGGTAACACCGGCGCGATAACTGTTCGACAAAATCAGATTGTCAACCGGTTGCAACACGGCAACCGAGGTCATGTAGATCACCCGTCCCCATTTCTTCTCTATCATGCCGGGCAGCACGGCGCGAGTGAGGCGCGTGGCCGAGCCAATCAACAGGTCCCCGGCCTCACTCCATTGCTGCGCTGTCAGATCGAGAAACTGCCCGGGTGGCGGCCCACCACTATTGGCTACAAGGATATCGATCGACCCGACTTCACCGGTAATGCGTTCAACATCTACCGCCCTCGAAACATTACCAACATGCAGCGTAGGTTGAACACCGGTGGCCATGTAGATCTTCTGAGCGGCTTGTTCCAGTCGATTCCGGTCACGTCCGTTGATTGCCACCTGAGCCCCTTCCGCAGCCAGCGCCGTGGCTGCCGCGGCACCAAGCCCGGCTGATGCGCCGGTGACCAGAGCACGTTTGCCTTTCAGTCCCAGTTCCATCAAACCTCCACCTTCGCCAGCGCCTCGGGGAGCGCAGCCGCCGTCTTGCAGCCATTATTGAAATCCTTCACGCGGAAGCGCTCATTCGGTGAATGCGTATTGTCGTCGTGCTGACTGAAACCGATCAGCAGCGTATCCAGGCCAAGGGTCTGCTTGAAATCATTCACGATCGGAATCGAACCACCCTCCATCATGAAAACCGGTTCGTTCCCAAACCCTTTCTTAATCGCCCCCTTTGCGGCCTGGAGCCAGAGACTGTCGGTCGGGACCACCACCGCTTTTGCGCCACCGGATTTCTCCACTTTGACACGCACGGATTTGGGCGCAATCTTCTTCAGGTACTTCTCGATCTTGTTACAGATATCACGTGGATCCATACCGGGCACCAGTCGCATCGTAATTTTGGCCGATGCCATCGATGGAATGATCGTCTTGTGCCCCTCTCCCTGATACCCGCCGGTAACCCCGTTCACATCGCAGGTCGGACGGGCCCCGGCGCGTTCCAGCGTGGTGAATCCCTTCTCACCACCAAGCGCCGACACTCCGAGAGATTTCTTATACTTCGCGTCACTGTGAGGCAGACGTCGGAATTGGTTCTTCATCCACTTGTTGGGCGGCTTGACCCCGTCGTAGAAACCGGAAATCGTCACCTTGCCGTTCTTGTCGTGCAGTTTGCCGACCATATCACACAGAGTATTTACCGGGTTGGTAACGGTGCCACCGAACGAACCGGAATGAAGATCGCGATTAGGACCATACACGAATATTTCGACGGCGGCGATACCCCGCAGGCCGAAGGTAACAGCGGGAAGAGTGCGACTGAACTGGGCGGTGTCCGAGACCACGACCACATCGGCTTTCAGCATCTTACGATGCTTCTTGATGAAAGCGGGCAAATGCGATGGATGCGTCTCCTCTTCTCCTTCAACCACCAGTTTGACATTCACCGGCAGCGTACCGGTTGCCTTCAGTACCGCTTCCAGACCCTTGATCTGCGCGAAAATCTGTCCTTTGTCGTCATGGGCGCCGCGCGCATACATGTAGCCCGCTCGCACCTCGGCCTTGAACGGCGGTGACTTCCACAGTTCCAACGGCTCCGGCGGCTGGACGTCATAGTGACCATAGTACAGAATAGTCGGGAGCTTCGGGTCGACCAGATACTCCGCATAGACCACCGGATGACCGGCGGTAGGATAGACTTTAGTTTTGAAACCGATGGCTACCAGGTGCGCTTTGAGCCATTTCGCGCAGGCAACCATGTCTTTCTTATGTTCCGATTTGGCCGAGACGGACGGGAAACTCAGGAAGCGAAACAGATCATCCATGCGCTTCTTCTCTGTTTTTCTTAGATACTCAAATGGGGTCATAACGATCTCCTTCATGCGATGTTAACAATCCTGGCGGAATATAGCCAGAACGATTCGGCGTGTAAAGAGCCGCGCTGTTGATTTCGGCACGGCGACTTTTCTGGATGCTAATAGTCTTTGCGATTGAACAGGCAGATCGTAACGTACAGGAGCACTGCCGCGAAGGCCAGCGAACTGTACAGCGGCATCCAGTCGACAGAGTTGCCGCCGACCAGACTGTCAGCCAGGTCGGATATCTCGCCCGTCTTGGGAAAGATATAATAGAGACCGTCAATGATCTTCTCAACGATCGGAGCATCTATGATTTCTTTGATGCCATTATGAAAAGCCAGTATTTTCTGCAGGACCCACACAAGGAAGGCCGCCATCATGCTCATAGCACTGGAGCCGCTAAGAACACCGGCGAAGGCGGTCACACTCAACCATATGAAAAACGCCAGCAGGTTAGTCAGGATGATATAGATTATGCCGGAGTCATACATCCCGTACACCAATCCCCCGACCACGAATTCGATTAGCATCACGAACACCATGACAGCGCCGTAGACCACCCAGACTGCAAAGACTTTGTTGAGCAGAAGCGCTTTTCTCGACAGCGGTTTGGAGAGGTAGAAGTCAGCTCGTCCCCGAGCCAGCATGTTCGGCACCAGCCCGGCCGTCGCCAGAACCGACAGGAAGACCAGGAAATACATGAACGAGTTGTAGCCCTTCATCAGGGGATTGCCGAGCATTTCGTTCATCTGTTGGAGATCCATACCATCAGATTGGAACTGCAACTCAATCGATCGCGAAACCACCACACTCAGTATCCCGATACCGGTCACCACTGCATAAATCCAGAGCACCTTGCGGTCCACCATTTCAGCAATACAGTGGGTGAGGATTCCTCTCATGGCTGCGACCCCTCATCTTCGGTAATGGTCTCGATAAACGACTGCTCCAAACTCACCTTGACCGGCGTGACCGAGTAGATGGGTATTTTCTTCATCCGGAGTTGGTCGATAACGTAGTTGATGTTATCCCTTTTGGTCAGTTCCACGGTCATACCGCGCGCCGTTACCACTATCACTTTGCCGACTTCCGGCGGGAGCTCCATCAGCTTGCTGCCCAGATCCGCTTCGATATCGTACTGGCTCTTACGACTGGTCAGGTCCTCGACGCTGCTGATCTTGATGATCCGACCTTTGGAAAGGATCGCAACTCGATCGGCCATCGACTCCACCTCGGACAGAAGATGGCTGTTGAGTACTATCGACTTGCCGTCGGAGCGGATGCGTTCGAGCACCTTGCGAATCTCTATCTTCCCCACCGGATCGACGCCGTCGGTCGGTTCATCCAATAGCAGCACCTCCGGATCGGAAATCATCGCCTGCGCCAGACCGATCCGTTGCCCCATCCCTTTGGAGTATTTTCTGATCTTCGTGTTGGCCCACTTGGCCATCCCAACCAACTCGAGAAGCTCCTCAGCGCGCTGGTCAATTTCCGACTGGGACATGCCATACATGCGGGCCGTGAATTCCAGCAACCCCAGACCGGTGAGATGAAACGGAAAACGATGATTCTCCGGCAGATATCCGACCTGCAACCGTGACTTCGGATCGGATGGTGGACGACCGAACAACGACGCCTCACCTGAGGTGGCTTGCGTGATGCCAAGAAGGAC
>JAUXBJ010000166.1 GCA_030619425.1 bacterium | reverse complement strand
CGAGCCGATGGACATAGAACTTTGTGAGCTTGAAACCATTGCCTTCCCGCTGGCCGTAACCGGCGCTGACGATGTGACGGTTTCCGGTGGTGCCTGGGCTGATGATATGTTCGCCTTTTTGCCGCCTTCCTTCGGCACCTTCGAGTTCACTGTGACGGCCACCAACGAGTGTGGACCGGTGGTCTGCAACTTTACGGTTAACGTTACGGAGATCCCGGCGGTAGCGATAGAGTGCCCCGCTGAGGCATTCTACTACACTCTTTGCGCTTCTGAAGAGATATGCGTTCCCGTAGCCATCGACAATGCCGATGAAGTACTGGTCGATCAAGGCGCAACCTGGGTTGATGGTCAGCTCTGTTTCACTGCTGAACCCGGTACTGACTATATCTTCACGATTACTGCCTCCAACGAATGTGGTGAGGCGATATGTGTGGTTGAGTTCCTCGTCGATGCATTTGACGATCCGGTCGCTTGCTTCACAGCCGATCCAGTCGAGGGTCCGGTGCCGCTCGTGGTTACATTCACAGACTGCTCATACTACGATGGTGACGAAGGATCCCTTGAGTACTTGTGGGACTTCGACGATGGCGCCACCAGCACTCTGGAGAATCCGGTCCACACTTTCGATCTGATTGGCTGCTATGACGTCAGTCTGACCATCACTGACCTTTGCGGTCGTCAGGACATGACGATGCAGAGGATCTGTGTCACTGATTCTCAGGTCGTGGTCCCGACCGATCGCTGGATCAACATCTACTGCCCCGAGCCCATGCTCGAAGGTGTTCCGCTGTCGCCAGGCGACTACATTACAGCCTATGATCCTGCCGGCATCCTCTGCGGTATGGGGCAGGTTGAGCCCGATGGTTCCTACGGCATGATACTGATCTATGCCGACGACATCTACACCGCTGACGTCGATGAAGGCGCTGTTGAAGGCGACCTGATTACACTCAAGATCAACGGTGTACCCGTCGCCACCGATCCTCCGTTGTTCTGGACTGAGAACGGCGCTGTCTTCATGGTCTGTGACTTCACTGCTGAGCTGTGCTTGTCCTACGAGTTGGATGCCGGCTGGCACCTGATCTCATGGAATGTCGCCTACACCGGCGCTGTCGAAGAAGCTATCGCCGACTTTGCCGAGTGTGTCGATGTGGTTCTGGGCTTTGACCGTGGCGGTCTGACCTATGACCCGACCCTGCCGGAGTTCTCGACTCTTGCCACTGTTGACTTCTATCACGGTTACTGGCTGCGCCTGAGCTGCCCGGTGACGTTTGATATTTGCGGCGGCATCATCAGTCCGAATGACTATATCGAAGTCTACTCCGGCTGGAACCTGGTCAGCTATTGGTCTGAAGAGATCCTGCCGGTAGAGGATGCTCTGGCATCGCTGTTGGCCGATGACAACCTGTTGGTTGCTTATGGCTACGACGGTGGCGCTATGGATTACATCCCCGGCGATGCGATGCATCAGTCGCTCACTGATCTGGCCCCCGGCTTCGGCTACTGGGTCAAGACCAGGTGGGATGCCGCGCTGACCTATCCCGGCTATATGGCGCCGGTCGCCGCACCGCGTGCGGACAACCAGCGTTCACTGGTCGCTTCCTCCGGCGTGACACCGTCACGCAGTTGGATGTCGATCTACGGTTCCGATCTCGAGGTCGATGGTCAGCCGGTGCGTTCCGGCGCCACGGTTGAGGTCTTCACTAACCACGGTGTGCTTTGCGGAAGTGGCGTCTACAACGACGGCATCCTCAAGTTCACCTCCGTGTACGGCTATGATGCTGAGAACGACAGCTATCCGAAGGACGGCGATCGTCTCAGTGTTCGTATCGACGGTGAGCGTGTTGCTTCCGATCTGACCTACGCCGGTAGCGGTTCGCGCATCAGCCTGAGCAGCCTCTCGGCCGCCGATCTGCTGCCGGACAGCTACAGCATGTCTCAGAACTATCCAAACCCGTTCAACCCGTCGACTACGATCAGCTTCAACCTGCCGAACGCCGGTCAGGTCCAGTTGTCGATCTTCAACGTACTCGGACAGAAAGTGACCACTCTTGTCAATGGTCAGCTAACTGCCGGTACCCATGAAGCGACGTGGAACGGTACTGATGAAAGCGGTAGCCCGGTTGGTTCCGGAATCTACTTCTACCGGATCACATCGTCTGATTTCGATCAGACCAAGAAGATGATCCTGATGAAGTAACGTTTGTAGATGAAGTAGGTCAGGAGCCCTGCGCTCCTGACTAATGCGGCAGGTCTGAAGACAGACCTGCCCTACAAAACAATCGTACATTACAGGGACAGGTCTTCGTGACCTGTCCCTTTTTTTGTGGGTAGTCGCGGGCATCCTTCGGGCCAGGGGTTTCGACCGGCAAGACTGTCCGGATTATCCTGACGGGAAACAAGATTTCACTGGACGTAGTCTCCATAAAGTCGCTTAGTTCGTTCTGAGAGTATAAAACGGCCGGAGTCGAGTCGGCCGCGATGATGGAGAATGCGGATTTGTTTGACAAGTATCACATTGCGTCGGTTACGGCCTATTATGTGACGCTCACCATCATATTCGTTACCTCCCTGTTCCCTGAACACCGGGTGTGGGGTCTCAACCTGTGGGCTTATCATCCCGCCTGGGTACCCTGGGTCTTGTTCGGGCTGGGTTCACTTGTGCCTGTTGCTTTGAGATTCCTTCCACACAAGGAGAGAAATCACTCAGATCGCCAGATAATGACATCCTCAGGAAACCGAAAGTTCTTCCTCTATGTTGGTTTCATAGCGGTCGGATTCGGGAGCCTTTTCTATCTGCTACGTGCGCGCACGCATTTCCTCGGGGATGGATACACGTTATTGTCATTGTTGGCTGACGACAGGATTGAGGCGATCAAAACACGCGAGATCGGTGAGTCGATGTCGCATATTGTGCTAAAGAGTGTGATCGGCGGCGACGGTCAAGCGGCGGCTCTGTTATCATATCAGATCATCTCGATCACTGCTGGTTTATTGTTGGTTGTGGTCGTGGCTTTGTTCGCACGAAAGTTATTCGAACACATGGCTGAGAGAGTGCTGTTTCTTCTCGGTATATGCGCCGGCGGGTATATGCTTCTGTTCTTCGGATATGTAGAGAACTACTCGCTATTTGTGGTGTCGGTCTTGACGTACACGCTGTCCGGGCTACTGATCGCACAGGGGAAGGCAAGTCGCTATTGGATACTGCCGCCTTTGATTGCCGCTGTGTTCTTTCACGTGTTAGGTGTTACCCTTATTCCGAGCGCGTTGTACCTATGGATCGCTCCTTCCCGCATCGGCAGGTCTGTCAGCAATTGGAGAGCGTTAACCAGACTAGCTGCAATCATCTCGATCGCAGTAGTCGCTGCAATCGGTTTCCATCACTTCTACACCACCAGTCATTTCTTCCGATTTGCTGTTATACCTGTCATTGAGAGTCGATTCACGGTCGAAGGTTACACAATGTTCTCGACGAATCATCTGGTGGACTTTCTAAATCTACTGTTTCTACTCGTACCGGGACTGCTGATTGTAATCGTATCGCTGTCCGGCCGTTCTGTTCGCCGTGTACTGTACAAACGACCTTTCATCTACCTGATCGTACTGACATTGAGTGTTCTTGGGGCTGCGTTTATATTCGACGCGAAACTTGGTATGCCCCGTGACTGGGATCTTTTTTCTTTTGCGGGTGTGCCGTTGGTGGTTTTGTGCTATTACCTTCTATTAAAGTTGAGGCCGTATCGGGAGTATACAGGTGGCGCAGTAGTACTCTCGATAGCGCTGGGCTGCCTGATTCTCTTGCCCAGGGCTGTTAGCCATGCCATACCGGGTTCTGGAGTGGACCGCTTCAAGTACCATGCAACGCTTGACAGTTCGAAGAATATGAACGCGCGCACGGTGCTGCACGAGTATCTCCGTCAACAGGGCGACAGTCTGACCCTGAAGCAAGAAACTCGACTGTTTCGCACCGAGTATCCTGAATGGACCATAAACGAGAATGCCCTGAGCCTCGGTGAGGCGGGTCGGTATGACCGGGCGATTCCTCTTTTCCAGAGGGCTGTGGAGCTGAATCCCGGTTTTTCCTCCGTCTACGCCAATCTCGGCTGGAGCTACCTGCGCACCGATCAAGTCGACAGTGCCGTAGCTTTCCTGGAGATAGCCGATGGTCTGAATCCCGGAGGAAGTCGTGTCAACTATCGTCTGGGAGTTGCATACGTGGTTGCCGGCGATTTAGACAGGGCCGAGTACCGCTTGCTCGAAGCCTTGAAACTCGACTCTGCGGAACATGATGCCATGGCGGGCCTGGTGGGACTCTACCGGATGACCGGGCGGAAAGAAGAGATGCTCCACTATCTCACCCGTCTTAATCAAATGGAAAATGCCGCCCCACCGTATACCGCCTGGCTGGGTGATTACTACCTCGAGAGCGGTAAGTATAAGGAGGCTGCCGCCACATATCGACGGGCCATCGACCGAGGTCTTGACAGCACGTTTATTGACAGTTTGCTGGATCAGTACCCATTGTTTAAGGCCGCCTGGCGCTAATCGGTCGCCGCGCGCGCAGCACCGTAGGTCGGAACCCTCTTAGCGGTTCCGACTCTCAAGGGCAAGAAGTCGGAACCCACAAGGGGTTCCAACCTACGAAGCTTGACCGTGCACAATTGCTTTGACAACACCGGGGCATGTGGTATATTTCGCCGTGCAGAAATTACGGAACATCATCGACCTTCGCTATGCAGCAATAGCTACGGCATTCCTGGCACTCGACTATCAGGTGGCATGGGCGCAGGAAACTGCGGACGGTGTTTTCCAGCTTGATCGCATCAACGCCTTGATCCTGGTCTCTGTGTTCTGTGCTGCGATACTTCTGTACACCCACTGGGCACGACAGGGCAAACCGCTCTTTTTGCGCAAGATACCTGGACTCGATGCGGTGGAAGAGGCCGTTGGCCGAGCCACCGAGATGGGTCGTCCGGTGCTGTTCATCCCCGGTATTGCCGAGCTCGATGAAATCGAAACCATCGCCGGCATTTCCATCCTGGGCCGCGTGGCCAAGATAACGGCCCAGTACGAAACACCACTGATGGTCCCTGTGCGCTACCCGTTAGTGCTGGCCGCCGGTCAGGAAGTGGTGGAGCAATCCTATATCGAGATGGGCAAGAAAGATCACTACGACAAAGACACCGTGCGCTATGTCGCCGGTGAGCAGTTTGCGTTCACGGCCAATGTCGCCGGTTACATGATGCGCGAGCGCCCCGCCACTAATATCTATATGGGCGCCTTCTTCGCCGAGTCGTTGCTTCTGGCCGAGACCGGCAATGCAGCCGGCTCGATTCAAATCGCAGGCACGGCGCGGCCTGAGCAGTTGCCGTTTTTCATCGCCGCCTGTGATTACACTTTGATGGGCGAGGAGTTGTACGCGGCGTCGGCATATCT
>JAUXBJ010000001.1 GCA_030619425.1 bacterium | reverse complement strand
TGGTCGTCAGGCCGGAGAAGAGTTGTTCGACCGCCGCCGACAGTGGCACCGTCCAACGCGTCCAGGCAATCCTGATCCGGATACGCTGGCGGAACTGAAACAAGCAGGTACGATTCCAATAGTGTCGGAAGCCAATCAAACGTACGTCGGAGCCGGCGGAGTGAATGTGCTGGCTTAGGAGCATAATAATATGAGCGTTATTTCACCATTGACCATCAACGGCAGCAACACGTCGCAAACCGGCGGCGTCAAAACGCTGGGCAAGGATGACTTTCTTCAGTTGATGATCACCAAGCTTCGTTACCAGGACCCGCTGAAGCCGATGGACGACGAGGACTTCATCGCCCAGTTGGCGCAGTTCTCGACACTCGAGCAGATGAACAATATCGCCAACGGCATCGCAGCTTCGAACCAGTGGGACTTCCTGCAGATGCAGTCCATCAACAACACTATGGCCGCCGGACTTATCGGCAAGGATATTAAGGCGTCGTACGGCGGGATCTACGTCGACAGCGACAACAGCCCGCAGATCAGCTACACCCTTGATGAATTTGCTCAGGACGTTGAGTTCACCATCCGCGACCATCAGGGCAACGTGGTGGCCAGACTAACGGATAGCAACTTGGAGCCCGGCGCTAATTCGATCGAATGGGACGGCCGTGACAATATCGGAAACCGCGCCCCGGACGGTTACTATACGGTCGAGGCCACCGCCACCGATGCTTCCGGAGCGACGGTCAGGCCGAAACTATACCTGGTCGGCATGGTGGAGTCGATCATCTATCGTGAAGGCGCTGCCTTCCTGCGCGTTAACGGCACCGAGATTCCGCTTAGTGACATCACCGCGATCGGTGAGCATGGCGCCTTTGATGAAACCGAAGACGATGGCTGAGAGGAGATAGGTCGTGGCAGTCAATTCAGGTTCGCGTATCAGCGGTTATCAGCGACCGGTCGACTTGATCGAGATCGCTCAGCGGACACAGGCAACCGGACAGCAGCAAAAACCGAATGGTTCTTCGTTCAAGGAAATGTTTTCGGCTGAGATGGCTCAGTCGCGCAATATCGCCTTTTCCCGACATGCCCACGAACGGCTGTACTCACGCGGTCTGACGCTTTCCGATGAGAGCCTTAAGAGCTTAGCCGGCGCTATCGACAAAGCCGACGCCAAGGGTTCCAAAGAGACGCTGATCCTTTCAGATGATGCGGCCTATGTGGTATCCGTACCCAATCGGACCGTCATCACGGTTTTCGACCGCGACAACCTGCGCGAGGGTGTCGTCACCGCGATCGATTCGGCAGTGATTATTTGAATGAGAAAACAATGAAGAGACAAATGATAAACCCTAGTTCCAGAGTTGGACTCCATTCTGATGGAGAGGCCCTGGTGAAACCTATGGAGGAAACGTTACCATGATGGCATCACTGTTCTCCGGCGTGTCCGGACTAAAGAACCACCAGGTGAAGATGAACGTGATCGGTAACAACATCGCCAACATCAACACCATCGGCTTCAAAGCAAGCCGTATCAACTTCCAGGAGGCGCTGGTCCAGACCTACAAGGGCGCCGGACGGCCGTCGGCGAATATCGGCGGTACTAACCCGGTGCAGTTGGGTATGGGTATGCAGGTTGGCACGATCGACAACCTGTTCCAGCAGGGTGGCCTGGAAACAACCGGTCAGATTACCGACCTGGCCATTCAGGGCACAGGATTCTTTATCCTGGGTGACGGCCAGGACAACCGCTTCTACACCAGAGCGGGTGCGTTTGGTTTTGACGCCGGTTCGAATCTCGTCGATCCCTCGACCGGACTTTATGTTCAGGGCAAGATGGCCGACTCATCCGGCAACATTCCCTCGCTGGCTACCATCGGCATAATCACACTGCCGTTTGGCCAGCAAGACCCGGCCAAGCCGAGTGAAATAGTTACCCTTAGCAACAACCTTGACGCCTCGGCGTCCGACTCGATCTCATCGCTCTCGGCCGCGGGTACGTCCAACATCCTGTCGGTTTCGGGAACGGCGGTTGACGGTGTCGGCGGCACCCATTCGATTGATATATCGGGCGCCCAGGCCCTGCAGGCAGAGTTCACCGGCGCGATCGTTGCCGGGTTGCTCTCGACGGCCACGCTTGGAGCGCTGAGTGTCAACACGTTTGATGACTTCCAACTCACAATTGACGGCACCCGAACCGAGAACATCAGCGGGCTGAGCACAACTTCGACAGTTGCCGACCTGATCAATGCGATAAGTCAGATCGATGGCATCACCGCCGCCTTGACCGAATCAGGCGGTCCGCCGCCCAACCAGGGCACCATCACTATCACCCGCGACCGGGCCGGCGCCGACGGCACCTATGGCGTGGTCTCATCAACGGCTGATGCAACCGCCGGCAGTGAGAATATCGTCAACGTCATCTTCGGCATCGCCGACGGCAATACCTTCCAGACCGCTGGTGGTCAGAACGCTAATTTTACCATAACCGATACTTTTACGCCGTCACGCGGCAGCGGTATTGCCGCCGGACCTCAGATAAACCTTCTGGACATGGTGATTGACGACGCCACCGGACTTTGCACCGGCATCAGCGGCATCGGCGGTGGTGGTATTACCATGATCACTGGAACCGGCGGGTTGACCGCGGCCACCGGTGCTGATGTCCTGACTATTGACACCGCCGACACTGTTCACACGACATCGATCAATGTGTATGATTCGCAGGGCGGTCGTCACACGCTGACGCTTGAGTTTTTCAAATCGCTGGTTCAGAACCGCTGGGAATGGACGGCCGGAACGTTGGGATCAGAGGCAGTTACTTCCGGCGGTACCGGCTATGTTAGCTTCAACCCCGACGGATCTCTGAACACGTTTGACTACAACGGTGGCGCCTCGGCGATCACCATAGACCCCAACAATGGCGCGGCTAATATGCAGATCGCATTCGACCCCGGTACGTCCGGCAACTACGATGGCCTGACCGGTTTCGGATCGGGCAATCACACCGCCGCCATGACCGGCCAGGACGGCTATGGCCTCGGTATTCTGGAGAAAGTTACAATCGATCAATCCGGTAACATCTCCGGCATTTTCTCCAACGGCGTCACGCGCGTGCTGGCGCAGATCATGTTAGCCGATTTTACCAACTCGGCCGGTCTGAGAAAAACCGGCAAGTCGATGTACCAACCGACTGCTAACTCGGGCGAAGCGCTTTCCGGTGTGGCCGGTGAGACTATCAGCGCTTCGATTTCATCGGGCGCCCTGGAGTCATCCTCGGTCGACATTGCCCAGGAGTTCACGGGCATGATCACCGCCCAGCGTGGTTTCCAGGCCAACGCCCGAATCATCACCACGTCCGACAGCATGTTGGAAGAACTGGTTAACATTAAGAGGTAGTAGTCAATGATTAAGGTAACCCGAATAAATGACGCGCCGTTGGTTATTAACGCCGACCTGATCGAATTCGTCGAGGCCAGCCCGGAGACTATCATCTGCCTGACTACCGGCAAGAAGATTATGGTCAAGCAAACCATCGACGAAATCATCGACCGGGTCGCCGACTTCAAACGCAAGGCAGGTATCCGGACGATCAGTCCGGATACCGCCGACGTACTTGACAGGAGCTGACCATGGCCAACGATGAAGAAAAAACCACAGTAGAGGCCTCCGAAGATACCGCCACGGCCGATGGAGCTTCCGCCAAAGGCGGCAAGAAGAAACTGATCATGCTCGGTGGAATCGGTCTGGCGGCGGTGGTGATAGGCATAGTAGTGGCGCTGTTTGTAGTCAAACCGATGCTGTCCGGATCATCCAGTGACGCCACGGAGGAAGAATACACCGAACAGACCGAAGCATCGGAGGAATCTTCCGAACACAAAGCACCCAAACCGAAAAAGAAGCCGAAGAAAAGTCACGGTGGCGAAAGCGAAACACTCATCTACGCGATTAGGGATATCGTTGTCAATCCGGCCGGCACCGGCGGCTCGCGGTTTCTCTCCGTTTCCTTCGGGTTCGAACTCAACTCACCGGGCCTTGAAGAGGAGTTTGCCGCTAAAGAACCGGTTGTTCGCGACGCTTTGATAACCATCCTGTCGTCGAAAACGGTGGCGCAATTGACCGACGCCAAGCAAAAGGAAATCGTCCGCTACCAGATAAGAAAGCGGGTGTCCAAATTGATGGGCACGGATGAACTGATCGGAGTCTATTTCACCGATTTTGTTCTCCAGTAGAAGGAATGAGTTAGTTGGCAAAGATACTTTCACAGGACGAGATCGATGCTCTCTTGACCACCGTGTCGGCCGGGGACGGCGAGGTCGATGACGAACAGCTCGATGATGACCGATTACGGTCGATCATCGCCTACGACTTCAAACACCCCAACCGTGTCTCCAAAGACCAGATTCGCACGCTGGAGAACATGCACGACAACTTCGCCGGTCATTATGGTTCCACTCTGTCGGCGCTCCTCAGGACAATTGCCGATGTCGATCTTGTCTCAGTCGACCAGATCACCTACTCCGAATTCATAATGTCGCTGGTGTCTCCATCCTGTACCTACACCTATGCCGCGACGCCCCTGGAAGGAGGATGTCTCGTTGACTACAACCCGACGTTAACCTTCGCCCTGATCGACCGCATGTTCGGCGGGAATGGTAAGATTCTCGAGTCTGATCGTGAGCTAACCGGCATCGAGCGCTCCGTCATGGGTCGCCTGTCCCAAAAACTCTACAGCGATCTCACCCGCGCCTGGGAGAATATCGTCAAGCTGGAGATTGAGCAGAAGAGCTTCGAAACCAACCCTCAGTTCATCCAGGTGGTGCCGCCGGGTGAGACAGTGGTGGTCGTGTCGTTTCAAATCAAGGTGTTTCAATCGACCGGACTCTTGACACTGTGCTATCCCTACGTCTCACTGGAACCGATCATCACCAAGCTCTCGGCGCAGAACTGGATAGACGCAACCAAGAAGAAAAACCTCGACGAAGACCGTATGATCAATCGGCAGAACCTAAACAACGTCGACACCATGGTAACCGCCGAATTGCTCATGACAACCATCAAGGTGCGCGAATTTTTGGGTTTGCAGCCAGGGGATATTGTACCCTCGGAGCGTAAGATCAGCGAACCGATTGCGGTCTACGTCAACAAACGAAGAAAATACTTCGCCCAACCGGGCCTATCCGGAAAGAAGCGGGCGGTTCAGATTACTCAACCGTGCGATATAGAGGCACAGGAGACTTAGATAATGGCTGACGAGAAAGACCTGGAAGTTCCTGAGAACGCTGAGGCCGCGGAGTCGTCCTCATCCGAACCGGAAGAGGCTGTCGCCCAGCCGGACGAATCGGCGGCGCCGGCTGAAGATGCCGCCGCGTCAAGTGAGGCGGCCGAGGCTCCCGGCGAATCGGCTGAGGACACACCTCCCGCGGATGACCCGGCCCCGGATGATGACTCGGCCCCGGTGGACTCACAAGGCGCGACTCCATCGGCTGATGAGATCCTGGCTGAAGCCGGCGCGGCTGAGGCTGAATCACCTGAGGATGGTGCCGGCGTCGTCAATGAGGCCGATGTCCCGGAAGGTGATGCCGAAGCGGCTATGCTGGCGATGCTCGAGGAGCTACCCGAGGATGGCAGCGGCGCCACTCCCGATGACATCAACTTCGACGCCGCCTCTGTCTCTAAAGCAGAGTTCCAGCAGCTCTCGGCGCCGGCCGGCAAACCCGAGACGCAGAATATCGACATGCTCCTGGATGTCAACCTGCCGGTGTCGATCGAGTTGGGCCGTACCAGGATGTCCATATCCGACATCCTTTCCCTGGGACCGGGGTCGGTCGTCGAGTTGAACAAGCTGGCCGGTGAGCCGGTGGATCTGTTGGTGAACTACAAAATCGTGGCGCGCGGTGAAGTGGTTGTGATCGACGAAAACTTCGGCGTTCGTGTCACGAATCTGATCTCGCCGACTGAAAGACTGAAGGCTCTCGGTGAAGACCAATAGAAAAATGCGACGGTCGTTTCTGACCACAGCCGCCATCATCGCGGTGGCGGTGATTGGACTGATGTTAGTCTCTTCTGACGGCGGAGAGGCCGATCAAGGTTCGGCCCTACCCTCACCCGTGGAGAATGCAGCTACACCGAATGCCACCGATCGTCTGCTGACCGACTCGGCCTTGCCGGCGCTGGCCAAGATGGTTGGAGCCCTGCTGGTGGTTATCGTGTGTATCTACGTCGGCATCTATTTGTTGAAACGGACTACGGGAGGTCGTTACAGCAGTTCACGCGGCACAAACGCCCTTGAGGTCATTGAGACCGCGTGTGTCGGTCAGCGCAAGACGATTTCACTTATTCGCGTAGGTGAAAAATCCGTGTTGGTCGGAGTGACCGAAAATCGCATGGCGCTGCTGTCCGAGTTGAACGCCGACGATACTGCAACCATACTGGCCTCGGCGCCAGAGGTAAGTGAAGCCGACAGTTTCAGCAAGATGCTGGGTTCGGCGGCAACGCATATGAAGAGGTTCGCTTCGAAGAACAGACGTGCGGCGCTGGAAACATAGCGCCGAACACTTGTGAAACGCCGCAGGGCAACACTCGCATCATGGATGATGTGAAGCCTGCGGCAGTAAGATATAGGATATGATGAAACTGCTGAAAGCCCTGGCGGCCTCGGCGGCTGCCGTCACTCTGACGGCGGTCGACGTGGCGGCGCAGACCATACCCAAGGTGTCGGTGCAAGTCGGCGAAGCCACCGATCCGAGCGATCTGTCGACCACCCTCCAGATCGTGGTTCTGATGACAGTGCTGGCCCTGGCGCCGTCGATCCTGATCATGGTCACATCATTTGTTCGTATAGTCATCGTTCTTTCATTTCTGCGTCACGCCATGGGGATCCACCAGATGCCGCCCAACCAGTTGCTGGTCGGTCTGGCCTTGATTCTGACCTTCTTCATCATGACTCCGGTAGTCGACCAGGCCTACAACACCGGCATCAAACCGTACCTTGATGAGCAGATTTCTAAAGAGGAGGCGTATACCAACACAGTCGAGCCGTTCAAGAATTTCATGCTGTCGCAAACGCGCGAGAAGGACCTGGCCCTGTTCGTGAATATCGCCAAGCTCGACAAACCGGAAAATGCCGAGGATGTGCCTCTGCACGTTTTGGTGCCGGGCTATGTGATCAGTGAGTTGCGCATCGCTTTTCAGATCGCGTTCGTGCTGTTCATTCCGTTCCTCGTGATCGATATGGTGGTGGCGTCGGTGTTGATGTCGATGGGTATGATGATGCTGCCGCCGATCATCGTCTCGCTGCCGTTCAAGATACTATTGTTTGTGCTGGTGGATGGATGGTATCTGCTGGTGAAATCGCTGGTGGATTCGTTTCACCTTTAGTTGAGGATAGCTTCTTATGACTCCGCAAATGGTTGTCAGTATCGGTCGTGAAGCACTGATAGTCACTCTGATGATCTCCGCGCCGATGCTTCTGTTCGGATTGATCGTCGGTGTGTCGATCGCGCTGTTTCAGGCAGTGACGCAGATTCAAGAGATGACCCTCACCTTTGTGCCGAAAATTCTTGCCATTGCAGCGGCGCTGTTGATCTTCCTGCCGTGGATGCTCAACCTCGGCACCGACTTCCTGCGCCACATGTTTGAGTTGATTCCCAGCCTGGCGTTATGAGAACCCCGCCAAACCAAAGTACCGAGCACGGTGGACGTACGCCGATCACGGCCAATGCGGCCGTCCCGGGCTCGAACAGCCAACCAACCGACTGTGGAAAATCTTACCAGGTCAACTGAGCAGTTGAAGTACAGTCCGACCCCGAAACATCATAAGACAACTTTAGGCGGAAGCTAACAGCCGCCACGCCAACATCTTACAACGCCCACCCCCACCGTTTCATTCTGGCACACGGTTTGATTTAAGGTCAAGTCGATTAACCATAATTGCGCGGATGAAAGCCTTGTTTGAATTTGTAAACTACGGTGCGGATGAAATACAGAGCCTGCTTCTGATCATCCTGAGAACGAGCGGCTTGTTCATTCTGGCGCCGGTCTTCGGTGAAAAAGGCTTGCCCAAATTGATACGAGTGGGACTGGTTGTCATGTTGTCGCTGGTGCTGCTTTCGGCTCTGACTTTTCCCCCGCCGCCGGTGTCTGACTCATTTTGGCAACTGGGCGGATTGGCCATGCAGGAGTTGTTGATCGGGTTTATCATCGGCCTGCTCTTTCGGTTGTTGTTCATGGGGGTGGTCACGGCCGGAGGTATAGTCGGGTACCAACTCGGCTTTGCCATGGTCACGGTGTTCGACAAGAACCTGGCCACCCAGGTGTCGGTCCTCGGACGCTTATGGTACATGCTGGCAATCCTGATCTTTCTCGGGATCGATGGCCACCATCTGGTCATCTCGGCTTTTGCCGACAGCTACGCTCTGCTTCCGCCGGGGGCTTTCAGCGCCGGCGCGGAGTACGGTGACCTTATCATCAAGCTGACCGCCTTTGTGTTTGTCATTGCGTTGAAGGTGGCCGCACCGATGATGATCGCACTCTTCCTTACTGACATTTCCTTAGGCACTATCGCCAAGACCATGCCGACGATGAACGTATTTTTCGTCGGCTTTCCAATAAAGATCACGGTCGGACTGATCGTCATGGCGCTGTCGTTACCGGTGTTCGCTTTCGTGCTTGAAAAAACCACCGGCTACCTCGATCAGCAGTTACGCGTCCTTCTGATCGGTTTGGGGAAGGTATAGGTCTCCGTGCCGGAACAGGGTGCACAGGAAAGGACAGAGAAGGCGACTTTTCGCAGGCGTCAGAAGGCGCGCGAGGAAGGAAAGGTTACCAAGTCGCAGGAGTTGAACTCAGCCGCTATGTTGCTGTTGGGTTGTCTCTCGCTGTGGATGTTAGGACCGCATCTGACAGGGCAGATCAGAGACATGATGAGTTACACGATGTCCCATGCGCCGCTGATCGCCGCGGCCGACCCAACCTACATCAGAGTGTTCGGTGATTACGTGGTGCGCTTCTTCCTGATCATGCTCCCGGTTTTTGCAGTGATGACGGTGATCGGGTTGACCTCCAACATCGCCCAGGTCGGTTTCAAGATCACCCCCAAGTCACTGGAACCTAAGTTCGAAAAGCTGGACGTCCTCAAAGGTCTCAAGCGTCTCTTCGCGGTCAAGTCACTGGTGCAGTTGATTCGCGACGCCATCAAGCTGGCCATTGTCGGGATCGTGGCCTACAACGCCATGGCCAATGAGTTCGACACTTTTTTCCTGCTGCCAGATATGACGGTCGCGCAGTTGGCGGGTTCCATGGGCAAGCTGGCGCTGGTATTGGGCATGAAGGTGGGCGCGATAATGATCGCAATTGCCGTTCTCGATTATCTCTACCAGAAATACGAATTTGAAAAATCAATCAAGATGTCCAAGCAGGACCTCAAGGAAGAGAACAAAGATACCGAGGGTTCTCCCCAGGTCAAGTCGCGCGTGCGCCAGATTCAGCGCGAGATGGCGCGTCAACGCATGATGGCAGCGGTGCCTCTGGCCGATGCCGTCATCACCAACCCCACGCACCTGGCCGTAGCTCTCAAGTACGAATCGGAGAAGGGCAACGCCCCGTACGTGCTGGCCAAGGGTGAACGATTGATCGCAGAAAGAATCAAAGAGATCGCCCGCGACCACGACATCCCGATCATCGAAGACAAGCCCCTGGCGCGGGCACTGTTCAGGATGTGCGATCTGGGCGACTTCGTGCCCGCCCAACTGTATCGAGCCGTGGCCGAACTGCTGGCTTACGTCTACCGCCTCAAGGGAAAGGTGATCAAGTAGCATGGCCGCCTCTGCCAAAAAGTCAACCCTGCTCGACGCCTTGATGGCGCGCTCGGACATTGTTCTGGCCCTGGGGGTCATCGCCATCATCGGGGTCCTGGTGATTCCGATACCGACCGGACTGCTGGATTTCGCCCTGGCTTTTAACATCACTTTCTCGCTGGTGGTGCTGTTGACCACGCTGTACATCACGCGTCCTTTGGATCTCTCGGTCTTCCCCAGCATGCTGCTGATTGTGACCCTGATGCGACTGTCGCTGAACGTCGCCTCGACCCGCCTGATCCTCGGGCAAGCCTACGCCGGTGATGTGATCGAATCCTTCGGCAACTTTGTGGTCCAGGGCAACTACGTCGTCGGTTTCATCATCTTCGTCATTCTGGTCATCATCCAGTTCGTCGTTATCACGAAGGGCGCCACTCGAATCTCCGAGGTCGCGGCCCGGTTTACTTTGGATGCCATGCCGGGCAAACAGATGGCTATCGACGCCGACCTCAACGCCGGCATCGTTACTGAAGCCGAAGCTCGCAGCCGCCGCGAAGAGGTTGCTCGTGAGGCCGATTTCTACGGCGCTATGGACGGCGCTTCCAAGTTCGTCCGCGGTGACGCCGTCGCCGGTATTCTGATCACACTGATAAACATCATCGGCGGCTTTATCATCGGAATCGCTCTGAACGATATGAGCCTCACCCAAGCACTGCGCACCTATTCGCTGCTGTCAATCGGTGACGGCCTGATCACGCAGATACCGGCGCTGTTGGTTTCGACCGCTTCCGGTATCATCGTCAGCCGCGCCGCGGCCCGCGACAACATGGGAAAGGACCTGACCGTCCAGCTTACACGGCAGCCGCGGGCCATTCTGGTGGCGGCGGTGGTGATATTCGGTTTAGGACTCCTGCCGGGGATGCCGACCGCCACCTTCACGATACTCGCTCTGTTGATCGGCGGGGTCGGCTACCTGAGCCGCGAAATGAAACAACGTCAACTCGTTCAGGCCAGGCAAAAAGAGGAAGCTAAACAGACTCAGCAGACCGAAACGCAACAGGAGCGCACGGAGGATCTGCTCAAGGTCGACGCTCTGGGACTTGAGATCGGCTACGGCCTCATTCCGCTGGTCGACGCCAATCAGGGCGGTGACTTGCTCGAGCGCATCCGGGTCATTCGCAAACAACTGGCGAGTGAACTCGGCATCATGGTGCCGCCGGTCCGCATTCGTGACAACGTGCAACTCAGGCCCAACGAATATCAGATAAAAGTCAAGGGCATCACCGTCTCCTCTTTCGAGTTGATGAGCGATCATTTGCTGGCTATCAACCCCGGTTTTGTCGAGGAGAAACTGGAAGGTTTCGCCACCCGCGATCCGGCCTTTGGTCTTGAGGCGAGTTGGATTATTCCCAACCTGAAAGAGATTGCCGAGGCCAAGGGATACACCGTGGTCGAACCGTCGGCGGTGCTCGCTACCCATCTGACCGAAATCGTGCGGAGCGCGTCGGCGGAGATTCTCACACGTCAGGACGTACAGCACCTGGTCGACACTCTCAAGGAAGATTACCCGGCCCTGGTCGACACGACCATCCCGGAATCGGTAAGCCTGGGTACTTTGCAAAAGGTGTTGCAGTCGCTCCTCAGAGAAAGAGTGCCGATCCGCGATCTGGCCACTATCCTCGAAACGATCTCCGATTACATCACCGCCACCAAGGAGCCGGACGTGCTGGCCGAGTATGTCCGCATGGCGCTGAGGCGACAGATTACGGAACTCTACAAAGACAAAGACGGCAAGGTAAACGTGTTTACGATAGATCCCGCCGTGGAACAGCAGCTCGGCGAGTCGGTGCAGAACACCAAACAGGGATTGATGTTAGTGCTCGATCCGGCCATGGCCGAGAAGCTGCTCGAGAAAATCGGCGAGGAAATGAAGCGGCCATTGACGGCCGGATTCGCTCCGGTGTGTATTTGCTCCCCCAACATCAGGCTGGCTCTCAGACGATTGATTGAGGCCAGGCACCCGCAGTTGGCGGTGGTCTCCTACAACGAGATCATGCCGGAGGTGGAATTGATTTCAACAGGAATGGTGAGGCTACAAGATGATAATTAAGTCGTTTGCCGCTGAGACGGCAGCCGCCGCTCTCAAACTAGTGCGCCGGGAGATGGGTGGCGATGCCATCGTGCTTAAGACACGACAACTCGCCGCCGACCGGAACGGCGCCCGGGTCGAGGTTACTGCCTGTCTGGAAAAGGCGTCGGCCTATCAGTCATCGGAGATTCTCTCCAACCGCCTGGACGCCGAGACATTTTCGGGCGGCGCGGAGACTCCGCCGGCGCCCGTCACTGACGCCGAACCCATCAGTGCTGAACCCACCAGCACCGAACCCATCAACGCCGCTCTCATCGAGCGTTCCAGGAAAGCGCCTGATATCTACGGTCGCCTGGACAATATGGAGCGAAAACTGGACCGCTTGATTACTGCCGGGCAGCCTGCTGCACAGCAGGGCGAGCCGACTGTGTTCGATACTATCCGAGACAATCTCAAGGACGCCGACCTGTCCGACGACTTGATCGCGTCCATCATCGGTGCTGTCGCCGTTCATCCGTCGGCTGCGACTGATCCTCAGACGGCTGTGCATGAACTGCTGGTGCCCCGGTTGGCCGAACTGATGGAACCCGGCCTGATGTTTGTGCCGGGTGATCGGGTCGTCTTTGTCGGTCCGGCCGGCGCGGGCAAGTCAACAGTGATGGGCAAGGTGGCGGCGCAGTTGACGGTCCAGGCGAAAATGAAAGTTACGCTGACAACATTGGACAACTGCAAGATGGCCGCAGCCGACGAAGTTCGTCGGTATGCCGATGTGTTGAATGCCTCGCTGGTCGACGCCTTCGAATTCGAGCCGGATACCAAGGTTATCTCGGAGGCGGTTACGCTCATTGATACGCCGGCCCTTCCGGCTCGGCAGGACTCGCTTGACCAACTGAAAGAAGCGATTGACACCATCAACCCGACCTGTTGCGTGGCGGTTTTTTCATCGCTGATGCGCACCAACGACGCGTTGGCTATAGCCGAATCGATGCAGACACTGATGCCGACCCACCTGGCGGTAACCATGACTGATCTGACCGATCGTTTCGGCACGGCGGTCTCGATCTCCGACGCTACCGGCTGGAAAATCGCCATGATCGGTGACGCCCCCGGCGGTATCGGACACATCCGTCAGCCGGACCCGGACCGCACCGCGAGACTGCTTCTCAAGACGGAGGTCTCCGGTGACTAAGCGGCGCCTTCAGTTTACACGGACCGCCCCAGGTCAGGATAGAGCGGCTCCTCGCCTGGTGTCGATCTTATCCGGCAAGGGCGGTGTCGGCAAATCGGTCCTGACCTACAATCTGGCCGACCGGTTGGCGTCGGCGGGGAAGAGAGTGCTGATGGTCGACCTCGATGTCGGCTGTGGCAACCTGCATATCCTGGCCAACACGGCAGGCCAATTCGGAGTGACTCACCTTGTTGCCAAAGAGCTATCTCTGGCCGAGGCTGTCACGCCGGTGCGCGAACGCCTCGATCTGCTGGTGGCCAATGGTCATAGTTGGCCGGCGGGAATGGGTGCATCAACCGGCGCCGCCAAACTCGCTCACAGCCTGCGTTCACAAGGTGGCGTCTACGATCTGGTATTGGTCGACCATCCCTCAGGGAAGTCGGAGGCCTCAATCGTGCTGGCCGCCGCGTCGGATGTCAACCTGCTGTTGGTGGTGCCGGAGTTGACCTCGATTGCCGATGCCTGCGGACTCTACAAACTACTGTTGAAAACCGACCGCTCACTCGACTGCCGTCTGTTGGTCAACCGGGCTGAGACCGACGGTGAGGCCGAGTATATACACCGGAAATTCGGCGCCCTGACCGAACGATTCTACGGCCGTCCGCCAGGCTACTTAGGCAGATTGCTTGAGGATGGGGCGTTGCGTCAGGCCGTGGCCACGCAAGCGCCACTGGCCGCTGTGGACAAGGAGACACCAACCATTGCAGATCTTGACGCCATAGCAGCGCAACTGGCTCCGGGAAACATCCGAGTCAGAATGAATAGACGCAGCCACGACGAAAAAGCGATAAATAATGTTCCGGCTGAGGCCGATATAAGGGAATAGCATACAGATGGTTAGCATAACTAAAGCCGCACCTGAGAAGGGCAGCAAGAAGGCTGTCAAGAAGGCCGCTCAGAACAACCAGCAACCGGTAACCCGAATGCGACGAGCGCGCAAGTGGGACGTTTCCGACCGGGACTGGGCACGCTACCAGAAACACGGCACTTCGGAGATTCGACAAAAGCTGTTGAACAAGTATCTGCCGCTGGTACGTAACGTGGCCTCGCGAATGGCTATGGGATTTCCCCGCTCGGTCGAACTGTCGGATCTGGTCAACACCGGAGTTATCGGGTTGATCGAAGCGTTCGGCAACTTCGATCGGAGTAGGGGCGTGAAGTTTGAAACTTACGCTGTACCGCGAATACGCGGCGCAATTCTGGACGAGTTGCGGGCGCTGGACTGGGTGCCTCGTTCCACGCGAGCCAAATCGCGTGAGATCGACCGCGCCAATACAGTACTGGAGAACAAACTTGGACGCCCGCCGGAAAAACCAGAGTTGGCCAAACTGATGAAAATAACCGTCGAGGAGTTGCACACCGCCCTGGGCGATGTGACCGGCACCAGCATTTTGTCGCTGGATGAAGTCATTTACCGCGAGGACGACAATCGTCAGGTGCCGCGGATCGAAACGGTCGTCGACCGGTCGGTCCACTCCATTCTCGGCGAGCTTGAGAAAGGCGAACTGCGCTCGTTTCTGGTGGTCGCTATCGACCAACTGACGGCTCAGGAAAAACTGGTGATAGCTCTGTACTATTACGAAGAGCTAACCCTCAAGGAGATCGGCGAAGTGATGTCGATTTCGGAATCTCGGGTATCGCAGATTCACACCCGCGCCGTGGCCAAGCTGCGCGGCATGGTCAGGGAGAAGTTTGCCCTGACTGCTTAGTGAACGGCAGACCCGTCCGGGAGAGTTAAGGATGACTCAGGATATCGAAAGAATGGATCACCTGATGGGCACCACGCCCGAGGAAAGGATCAATGCGGTCGAACGGTCGAAAGAAGAGAATGGCCGTCGTCGCGGCGCACGGGCGCTGAAAGAGAAGGCCGAAGAGGAACAGAAAAAGGCCAAGAAGAAAAGGCAGGCCGACTCATTGACGCTCGGCGATGAGGAGTCATCGGAGCCGGACAGCGAGGAGCCTTCACAGGACGAAGCCATCGACGAAACCGATTCGCCGGATGAACAAGAGGACTTAAACAACAGCACGCCGGATGGTCACATCGACCTGAAAGCGTGAATAGAACGGCAGGGATGAAAATGGATATTTCATCAGATTTCTTTGTGGACATGTTTCTTAATCTGGTCGGCTATCTGGCGGCCGGTGCCCTGGGTGTGGTCGTTTACCCGACGCTGGCCCGGTGGTTGAAGCGCCATTTTGCGGTGATAGCGCCGCTGCCGGTCAAATCAGCACAGACCAGAGCCAATGAAACCGCCTCTTCGGCGGCCCAGTTCCTGCGTTTGGGATCACCTTCAATCGAAACACGACCAGCGCCCGGTGCGGCCACATCAAGCGTGCCCAGGACGACTGCATCCGACCAACGTGATCGTGTGGATATCATTCGCATCGCTCGGGAGATGCTGAAAGCAGGCGCCGACAACAAACGTATCCAGCAGGTGCTGCCGGTGTCGGAGGCGGAACTGGCGCTCTTGAATTTCCAGAACAATTAGGAACCTTGGGAGATAAACAATGGCCAACGACAGTCCCTTTTACCTGACCCGGCTCGAATGCCCGATCTGCAAAACGCTAAACGAATTCGAGACGGTTCGAGTCGGCGCCTACGTTGAGAAGGGTCGCGATACCGATTTCTGTCCGCTCAAGGTGGAGTGGCGGTACCCGAAGTACCAGTCGTACAATCCGCTGGCCTACTTCACGGCCACTTGCAGCAACTGCTACTACACGCGCGAATTCAACAACAGTTACAAGGAATGGAAGAACGACGGCAATTTTCGGACGTACCGGCTGAAGACCGTCAAGGAAAAGCATCTCGATCAATTGGCCACGGCCGACTCCGTCATCAAGAAAATGGGTCAGGGCATTGACCTGGCCGAGTATCCAAGTGAGTCTGCTATCCTGAAACTGCATCTGGCCGCTTTTGACGAATCGTTTGCCGAACGTCCCAGCCAGCTTGATCTCGGTCGTTTCTACCTGCGTATCGGCTGGGTTTACCGCAGCATGGACGGCCCCGACAATCCGGATGGTCATTTCATCAGGAAGAGCCTGCTGGCGGTGGACAATCGATGTGGGGCCATGGAAGTAACTCTGGACCAACTGCGCGAAGAGGCGGAAGTGTACGCTCATCACCTGGCGGCTCATTTTGAGACCGACCAGGTTTCGACTCAGGCCAAATCAAAGATGCTACCTTTCCGAGACAAGTTCGACGCCCAGTTGGCTCGACTGCAGGTGACCTTCGACCAGACGGAATCGCAACTCGCAGTCCTGAAGGAACAGATGACCGAATACAAATCGGCGGCCATCGGCGAGGGCGGAACGGCCTTCGGACAGTTCCCCGCATTCACCGACTTCTTGCAGGACATCAAGAGAGGTTGGAACGGAATCGTGCTTGATGAAACCGAAGCACTGGAGGCCGCCGTCAGGTATTACAAAGAGGCCTTTGCCGACGGACGCAGTATTGCCGCCGGTAACCAGCAGATTCAGGCCTCGTATCTGATCGCCGAACTCTCACGTCGCATCGGCCATCACGAAGAAGCCAAACAGTATTTCAACACCACCATCAAGTACGGTCAGGAGTTCATTTATCAGAACCGGCAGGACCAGTCACGCATCGCCCTGGCCCGCAAGATTCTCGAATTGGCCATCGAGCAGGGTCGTATGAACATGGAAGCTCTGAAAAATGCATGATCCGGTAACGAGGTAGCACGAACGTGGAACTTACTCTGCCGCATCTGTCACAGCCTCTGAAACTGTGGGAAAAACTGGAACTCGTCACCGGTGAGGGTAACGAGGCCGGTATCTACACGGCGCGGATCGAGGATTTCCTCGGTGAAGGCATCGTCATCAGCAGCCCGGAATACATCAAGGGTAGCACTTTGTTGCGGGAAAACGCCGAGGTCAGGATACTGTTCACCAAAGAAGACGCCGCCTATCAGTGCTACTCCCGCATCAAGAAGCATCCGGTATCCGGTAAGAACTTCTACCTCCTGACACCACCTCGGAATGTCAAACGAGTCCAGCGGCGTCAGTTTGTGCGTATCGACATGCACGAACAACTCCGCTACGCGCGTATCAGCCCGGTGATGGAGTGGGAGAATTACGCCGAGCGGCTTGAGTGGACACAGACCACCACTATCAACATGAGCGGCGGTGGCCTGCTCCTCAAACTCAACGGCGAACTCGAACTACTTGACCGTGTGTTCGTTCAAGTCAGTCTGTTCCCAGGCCAGGGACTGCCCGAAACTGTCGCCGGAATCGTCAGACGAGTGCTCACCATCGAAAAACAGATGATGGCGGGAATCGAGTTCATCGTGGGCGAACATCTCGGTGAATTTTTCAAATCGACAGATATCAAACGCATGCCCGCTTCGGTCACTCGCTTTAATTATCGGGCCCAGAACCGTCTGGCGTCATACATCTTTCAGCAGGAAATCGAACTAAGAAAGAAGGGACTTCTGTGAGTACGACCAGGGCGGCGGGCGCACCTAACGACCGGGCCGGCGAGTTTGATCGCTCGGTACTCGACCTCGGTCAGTTGGTGGGGCGCAGCGTGACCATATACTCCGACCAGTATCCCGGTCGACAGTTGACGGCGCACGTTGTGCAGACCGACGGGGAGTACCTGGCCCTTGAGCGGGTGGGCAACAACCCGATACTTGACAACCTGGTCAGCAACCAGGATGTAACGGTCCGGTTCGAATACAAACAGGAACAGGTCTGCACCACCGCTGTGCTTAAACGGAGGAACGGCGGCAAGATTACTGTGACCATGGGTTGTACCGTGATGCCGTTGAAGCGGCGTCGTTTCGTTCGCGTTCCTTCGCGTCAGATGATAAACCTGGCCGTTCTGCCGGCCGGTCGCTTCCAGCGCAAGAAGCTGCCGCACCTGCGATGGATCCAAACCGATTTGGTCGATTTCTCCGGCGGCGGCGCCCTGTTCGACATTAACAATTTCCTGCAAAACAGCACTTATTTATTTACCAATATCAAACTGGAGTCACACTCCTTTCCGCCCTTAGTGATCGGAGCCGTTCGTCATTGCACGCAGCGGGAAGCCGGTCATTTTCACGTGGGCCTGGAGTTTATCGTCAACGAGCAACGAAGTAAACACTTCCCTCAACCGGTCCTTGAGGATCTTCCCCCGTCGGCCTTCGACTACAGCTATCTCAAACGCAAGATCGTCGACGGTCACATATCAGCATGGACGCAACAAAACAATCACAACAGGGATGAGAGGTATTTCAGATGAATCACCAATCGCGAACGAAGTACATATCGGATGTCGATATCAATCAGGGCAACGTCCGAGCGCTCAAACCGCTCAAGGTAAGCAGTGAGAACCAGCGCCGGTTTGTGCGTCTTACCATCTCCTCGCCGATTCACTTCCGCAAGGTCAAGGATATTTTCGGCAATTTCGCTCCCGAGGGCGACGCCTATCCGATCGACGGCTCCATACTCAATATCTCCGCGGGCGGCGTATTGGCCGAGTTGGATCAGCCCCTCAACGAGGGGGATATCGTGGCCATGCGTATCATCATGGAGAAGGTTGAGCCGTTGGATGGCGTGCTCGGTCTGGTCAAGCGGTGCGACCAGGATGAAGATTTTCATCTTGTCGGGATTCAGTTCGTAAAACGCGATGATCTGGCCGACAAACTTTCTCAAGCCGAAATGGAATTGTTGTCGAAGGAACTCAACCACTTCAACAAGACGGTAGAGCAACTCCTGAGTCGCTACCTTCGTCAGAAGCAACCCCAGGAATAACCCGGTCGACCTATGAAGTTTGCGAGTACCATACTCCTGATATCTTCGGCCATCCTGCTGACGGGAAACGCTGTGGCTGGTCCGACGATTGTGCTTAAGGTCAATCCACCTCCGGCGGCCTGGTCGACGGTTGGTATTGGCGAGAAGCTTACTATCCGCATGAGCCGCGACTCAGGCCTGCGAGTGATCAGAGTCGATGAAGCCGATGACGCGTTGCCGAAGTTTCCGGCTGATCGTTACAATCTGGACAGCCTGGTCAACTGGGGTCTCGAAGTCGGCGGCCAGTACCTGATGTTAGTCGACGTTCACCATGAACGGCTGGAACGACGCAAGACATGGCAGGTGCCCTTGTTTTTCCATAAGTACGTTACGATGGGGGTCATTGACGGTGAGTTTCGTCTGATTGATCTCACCCGAGGAGAGTTGCTGGTGGCCAAGCCGTTTCGACGCGAGCAGGAGGCCCGAAGGATCTTCCAGGCATCGCCCGACGACGACATCAATGATCCCGATCTGCACATGACAGCACCGGGGAAACAGGTCTTTTTTGATCGATTGGAAAACAGTCTGTGCGATCAGTTGCTTGAATCCATCGGTTTTATTGAGCGAGGTGATGACGGTGAATGAGATCGGACGACTATTCAAGAGCTCCGGCGATGACAATCAGTTGTTGGACAGGATACTCGCCGTCAAGCGCATCACGGAGAGCTTAGATACGACCACCAAGGACAACCTTACGGCGGTGCTTGGCGCGCTGAGGCGCTTGATCGGTTTTGACGCCGCCACGGTCTGGTTGGTTCACAACAAGAACAAGAAGCTCTACCCCGCCGCCAATCTGCTGAATCAGGTCGAGTTGCCGAATGAGTCGATTACCGATCCGACCAATCCGGAATCATGGGAGAGCCTGCCCGAATCGCCGGCGTCATTGTCGACCGTCTCGGGTCGTGTGTTCGGGTCGGCTGATGGCCGTGCTTACGTCTTGACCGCACCCATGAAAATACAGGAGCGCCTGAATGGTCTGTTGAACCTGGCCTTCGTGACCGATGAACCGCCGCCGGAAGATGCTATCAGGCTGGTCGGAGTATTGGGTGGTCAATTGTCCTGGGCTGTAGAACGATGTCAATATCGCAGCAAGCTCACGGCTCTGTATGAGACGCTGTCCAAACTCGAGACGACCCAGAGATTGTCACCCGGCATAGCCCGGCAAGCACAAACCCTCGCTGAAGCCCATGACATGCTGGTCAGTATCAGTCACGAGGTGAACAACTCACTGTCGGTGATCATCGGCAACGTGCAATGCCTGATAATGGAAAAAGTGGCCACCAGCGACCAGAGCCGGGACCGCCTGCAACGTATCGAAAGCGCCGCCGTGAAGATCAACGCGATTAACAAACGACTACTGCAAGTCCCGTCGCTCACGAAACACGGCGACAAAAACCAGGACGAAATAACCATCAAACTATGAACTCAATGACTACCATGCCTGCTACTACCCATGAAACAAGCGTTCCAGCTGACCTAGAGTATCTATCCGAGGGACTCGACGAACTCGGTGTCGGTCTGCTGGCATTTGATCAGGATGAACGCCTCACTTACGGCAACCAGTCCGCCGTCGATATGGTGGCCCTCGACAATGCAGATTCGGATGAGCGACCGCACCTGGTTCAAATGGCCGGCGTCTTCGGTTCCTCTCTGAGTTCCGCTGTCGAGGAAGTCCGCCAGGGCAGTTCCCGATCGGTGCGACACGGTTTGCACTGCTCCAACCGACACGGACGGCACATGCTTATTGATCTTGGCTGTCTGCCGTTCTGTGGTATGAACAACGACCCCTGCGTTATTTGTCTACTGCACGACGTGCGCCAGCGCCACCAGTTCAGCGACGACACCAAATTCCTGCGTCAGGAGCTGCAAATCCTTACCGATGTCGCGGCTGCGCTGTCATCTTCGAGTGAACTTGTCCAGATATTGAAAGTGATTCTCACCGGCGCCACCGCCGCTCAGGGTCTCGGCTTTAACCGCGCTTTCTTGTTCCTGTACCAACAGGACACGAACGAACTGATCGGCCACATGGCTCTCGGTCCTGTCTCGGCAGAGGAGGCCGGCAACATCTGGAAGGACCTTGACGCCATGCGCCTTTCACTTGAGGAACTGCTGGAGGATAACCAAAGTGACACCGGCGAAAGACTCGACGCCATAACCGACCTGATCACCGACTTCAGAGTCAGGCTCGATGACGAATCGGCCATTGGTCGCGCTTGTCATGATAGCTCGTGGTTGAATCTGGCGATTTCGGACGACACCGACAACCTGACATCCGCATTCGCACAGCGGCTGAACACTGACAAACTGGCCTTGGTGCCGATGGTCAGCAAGGGGCATCTAATGGGTCTGCTGGCGGCCGATAACCGGATTACCGGTCGACCGATCTCCGATGAAGCCGTGCAGTTGTTGCAAGCCCTGGCCAATCAGGCGGCTGTGGCAATGGAAAGAGCGCGCCTCTACGA
>JAUXBJ010000009.1 GCA_030619425.1 bacterium | reverse complement strand
GGCGGGTTTCGACATCCGTGGTAGATCAGTCTTGTAGGTCAGGTTCCTTGGAACCTGACGCCTATCGTCAGGAGCACAGGGCTCCTGACCTACTGTAGCGTGGCGTACGCCCTCGCGCGCTTCACGAGGATATAGGGACAGCCTCAGGACGTCTGCCGCCCACTAAATGTGAAACCTATAGCCCGAAAGAACATGACTCAATTAACAAAATAGGACATTTCTATCTTGCTAAAAACCGGACATTTCTATTTTGCCTTGACACGCTGATAATACGTTTTGACTTTCGCATTCCAATCGAATATCTTGGCCGCTTACGGAAGGCGCCCGGTTGACCGTGGATACTTCTGTAACCTGAGAATGTAGTTGCGATGAATAAAGACCAGTTCAAACAGTTGTTCGCCGACAAAGCGGCCCAGGCTTTCAAGGCAACTTTCCCGGAGGCGTACGCCGCGACGGGGAAGAAGGAAGTTTTTGACGCCCGGTTCATTCTTGAGCATCTGGAAAAACCGAAAGATCCCTCTATGGGACGCTTCGCCTTTCCAGTTTTCCGATACGCCAAACTCTTAGGTGGGAAACCTCCCGATATCGCGGCAGGGGTGGCGGAAGAAACCAACCGATTACTTGACGATAACGCCATTTGTACTGCCGAAGCTGTCAGTGGCTTTATAAATGTGCGCGTGGATCCGACGGAGTTGGCGTCCCGAACCCTCGGCGACGTCCTGTCGCGCGAGTCCCATTACGGCGATTCCGACTTCGGGCAAAACCGCAAGTACCTGATCGAGTACTGTTCGGCCAACATTGCCAAACCGTACGGTGTGGGGCATCTTCGCTCGACCATCATCGGAAACTCGCTTCGAAGGGTGTACAAGAAACTCGGTTTCGACGTTATCGGGATCAACTACCTGGGCGACTGGGGGACTCAGTTCGGGAAGATGATCATGGCCTACCGAATGTGGGGTGAAAAGGTCAACCTCGAGAAAGATGCAGTCAAACAGCTTCTGGAGTTGTACGTTCGTTTCCACGACGAAGCCAGGAAAGACCCCACGCTTGATGATGAGGCGCGTCAGGCATTCAAACAACTCGAGGATGGTGATTCGGAAGCGGTCCAACTGTGGGAGCGATTGAAGACGATCTCGCTGGCCGAGCTTGATCGCATCCATGATATGCTGGGTGTCGAATTCGATATCATCACCGGCGAGTCGTTCTTGAATGACAAGATGGAGCCTCTTATCGAGCGATTACAGAAGGCCGGCCTGACGGAAATGTCCAAAGGCGCACTGGTGGTGCCGCTCGATGATCCGAATCTGCCGCCCTGTATGCTGAAGAAGGGAGACGGCGCCACGCTCTACGCTACGCGCGATCTGGCCGGTCTGATTTACCGTTGGGAGACCTACCATTTTCATGAGTCGCTATATGTCGTGGGCACGGCGCAGTCGGATTACTTTAAGCAAGCCTTCAAGGTCATATCCATGCTGGAAGAAGCGGAGAGTGTCCCGCGGGCCGACCGCATGACTGGACGAGTAAAGCACATCGGTTTCGGATGGGTTCTTTTTGAAGGGGAGACGATGGCGACGCGGTCCGGAAAGGTGATCTTTCTGGAAGACGTGATTGATCGCGCGGTGGCGCTGGCGCACGAGAAGATTCTTGAGAAAAACCCATCGCTTGACGCGATTGATGCCACCGCCCACAACATCGGTGTCGGTGCGGTGATCTTTTCGCAGTTCTCGGTACGACGCCACAAGGACGTCAATTTCGATTGGGATGAGGTGCTGAGTTTCGAGGGGGAGACCGGACCATACTTGCAGTACACGCATGCGCGGCTCTGTTCCCTCCTTAGAAACTACGGTAAGGACATAACATCAAAGATCGACGTCGCTCTTCTGGATAACGTGGAAGAACGCCGCGTCATTGAACTGCTGGCGGACTTTCCGGAGATAATTGAGGACGCCGCGCGCACGTACGACCCGCACGTGATCGCCGCCTATCTGTTGCGCCTGGCTGCGGCGTTAAACAAGTTCTACCAGCGCAAGGATGAGAATGGCCGGATCGACAAAATTATTTCAGACAACCAGGCGCTTTCCGCGGTGCGCATGGTGTTGGTGAAGTCGGTGCAGACGGTGTTGGGCGAAGGTCTGTACTTGCTGGGGATGGAAGCTCCGGAGGAAATGTGACGCCGGTGGGACACCGGTTTCCTGCCGGGCACAAGAACAAGATTGTGTCAATGTAGTCTTGGAACAGAACACTAGTTCTTTTGAGATAACGCTTTCGTGCGACAGGAGTCATAGATGTTGGTTGTAATGGACAAGAATGCCACCCGTGAGATGGTGGAAAAGATATGTCATGAGATCGAGAAGGCGGGACTGAAGGCGCACCCGATGCCCGGTGCCTTGCGCACGGCTATCGGTGTGACCGGCAACAAACAGCAGATCGACGCTGACCATATTTTGGCTCTCGGGGGCGTCAAAGAGATAATTCATGTTACCAAGCCGTTCAAGCTGGTCAGTCGCGAGTTTTACCCCGAAGACTCAGTAATCGATGTCAACGGTATTGCGGTCGGCGGCAAGAATCTGGTCGCGATGGCGGGACCATGCGCCGTCGAAAGTCGCGAGCAATGTATGATTATCGCCGAGCGTGTGGCCAAGTCCGGAGCGCGAATCTTTCGCGGCGGCGCTTACAAGCCGCGTACCTCGCCGTACAGTTTTCAGGGACTGGAGGAAGAAGGACTCAAGATTCTGGCCGAAGTACGTGACAAGTTTGGTCTGTCGATCGTCACTGAAGCGATCGACACAGAGGTGCTGGACCTGGTCTCGGAGTATGCGGATATCATCCAAATCGGCGCGCGCAATATGCAGAACTACTCGTTATTGAAGAAGGCCGGCCGTCAGCAAAAGCCGGTGTTACTTAAACGTGGGATGGCGGCCACGCTGGAAGAGTTTCTGATGGCAGCCGAGTACGTTATGAACGAGGGGAATCACAATGTCATCCTGTGCGAGCGCGGCGTACGCACCTTCGCCGACCATACTCGCAACACCCTCGATCTATCGTCGGTACCGTATGTCAAACGGACCAGCCATCTGCCGATTATCGTCGACCCCAGTCATGGCACCGGTATAGCGCACAAGGTGTTGCCGCTGTCTCGGGCCGCCATCGCCGTCGGCGCCGATGGACTGCTGGTCGAGGTTCATCACGACCCGGCCAACGCGCTGTCCGATGGACCCCAGTCATTAACACCGGACAACTTTGACGGACTAATGAAGGAGATACGAGCCATTGGTTCGGTGTTAGGCAGGACCTGCGAATGAAACGGATTCTGAAGCCGGCCCGCAAAATCGGCGGGACCATCCGACTTCCCGGAGACAAATCGATCGCTCATCGCGCCGCCTTGTTCTCCATACTCTCCAGGGGTCCGATCACGATACGCAATTTCCCAGGTAGCGCCGATTGTCAGAGATCACTTAAGGCCGCTGAGACGCTGGGTGTTCGGGTCGAACATGGTAACGACGAATTGCTGCTCACTCCCCCGGAACGGTTGAATGTCGATGCTGCTACGCTTATCGATTGCGGCAACTCCGGCACCACCGCCCGATTGTTATCGGGTATCCTTGCTGGTTCCTCGGTTGAAGTTACTCTTACCGGCGACGAGTCTCTGAGTAAGCGTCCGATGAAGCGTGTTATCGACCCGCTTGAGAGCATGGGGGCGGAGATATTTGCCGACAACAACTGCTTGCCGCTGCGAATCCGCGGCCGGCAGTTATCATCGCTCGAATACCGGCTCCCGGTCGCATCGGCCCAGGTCAAGTCGGCGCTGCTGTTGGCTGGGCTGGCATCCTCATGTTCCGTGGTGATTCGCGAAGATACTATCACGCGGGATCACACTGAAATCATGCTGCGGCAACTCGGCGAGGGTCTCACCGTGAGGAATATCAAGGCGGTGGCCGTGGCTGATCCTAACGACCCGCGAAAACGACGCATGGAGCGTCCGGAACCGTTCAAACGCGAGATCACCCTTGATCGCAAGGCAACTGTCAACGGCGGTCTGGTCGACATTCCCGGAGATATCTCAACGGCTGTTTTCTTCTGGGGCGCCGCGGCGCTTTCCGGTCGTTCCCTTACGACGGAAAACGTCGGTCTCAACCCCACCCGCACAGCCATGCTCGACCATCTCAGGACGATCGGCTGCAACGTGCAGATTGACAACCGCACTGTCGTCTCCGGAGAACCCCGCGCTGATGTCACCGTCACCGGTGCTTCGCTGAAACCACGCAAGATATCCGGGGATACTACTGTCGGGTTGATCGATGAGATTCCGATGGCGGCCGTGATGGCTGCTTTCGCGTCCGGCACGACCATAATTCGTGACGCCTCCGAACTGCGTGTGAAAGAGTCCGACCGGCTGGTGGCCATCTCCGAGAATTTGAACAAAATGGGTATCAAGTGCGGTCTGTTGGAGGACGGCTTGGCCATCGAGGGTGGCAAGGAACTTAACGGAACCGACTTCAACAGCTTCGGCGATCACAGAATAGCCATGGCCTTCTCAATCGCGGGTTTGTTTCTGTACGGTCCCTCATCTATCGATGATGATGAAGTGGTGGCGGTCAGTTGCCCCAACTTCTACGAGTTACTTGATCAGATAAGAGTATGACCGATCTATATCATTTCGGACTTGTGGGCCACAACGTGGCCTATTCAAAATCCTCTGAGATTTTCCAGGCTGTCTTCGATCACCTCAAAATAATCGGGAGCTTCGAACTGTTCGACATTCGGCCCGAGCAGTTCGCCGATGACTTCCAAAAGCTGGCCTTGTCCGGAGTGCAGGGTCTTTCGGTAACGATACCGTACAAGAAAGAGGTGATCTCGTACTTGAACGACCTGGATCCGGTAGCCCAGGCTCTGGAGGCCGTTAATTCGATCCATCTCGATGGTGGCAAGCTCTGCGGATTCAACACCGACTGTTACGGATTCTCCCTGGCACTGCGGTCTCACGCTGAACGTCTGAAGAGTGGCTCGGCCCTGATTCTGGGTTGTGGTGGTGGTGCTCGGGCCGTTGTGTACGCTCTGTACACGGACTATGAGATCAAGAGTTGCACCGTGATGGGGCGTGACAGCGAGCGGCTGCGTTCATTCAAACAGTCGCTGTCAGGGCATCTGCCGAATATCGAAATCAATACGCGCCGGATCGGGACCGGCAAACCACCGAGGCGCTACGCCTGGGACATCGTTGCAAACTGTACACCGCTCGGCGGCTTCAACCATCCCGATGAGTCACCTCTTCCGGCCTGGTTAGATTGGTCGGCCATGCGCATCTACTATGACTTGAGTTACAACCCGGACAACAAGCTGGTGGCGGCGGCACGTGAGGCGGAAGTTGTCGCCATCGACGGCTCGGCCATGCTGGTGGGACAAGCCTTGCGATCTTTCAATTTTTGGACCGGTACTAAGCTGCCTTTTGAGCCGATCTACAAGGATGTTTTCGGCCGATGAGCCGTTCAGGAGATCACGGCGAGAGAACAGGATACAGACTGTGACAAGGTCGACGATTGTATTTCTGATCGGTTTTTCAGGCTGCGGCAAGTCAACTATCGGGCCGCGACTCGCCCGGAGACTCAAGGCGCGCTTTTACGACACCGATGCAATGATTGAGCAACAGACGGTGCGAAAAATTAACGAGATATTCCGCGACCATGGCGAGGCGGCATTCCGTGCTCTGGAGTCGGAGATAATTCGGCAACTGGTGGGCCGGTCGCATCGTAAGGTGATCGCACTCGGCGGCGGCGCTTTCAGCCATCGCACCAACCGTGCTCTGATCAAGAAGAGCGGCGTGGTTGTTTATTTGAGTTGCCCGGTGCGTGAACTGTATCGGCGACTGCGACACCTGAACGACCGTCCTTTGCTCGATGGCCGACCGGCGGCGGGTGAAACAATGCGACAGGCCAAGCTAAGAAGGATCGCCGAACTTTTGGAAAACCGGAAAGACGCATATCGACAGGCGCACCTCAGAGTATCGACCGCCGACAAGACAGTCGCGGAATGCGTTGCCCAAGTGTATCGAAAGGTCAAGCGTTATGCCTGATTTGCGTGTCAGACTCTCAAGCGGCAACTACCCAATCGTAGTGACATCAAATGACTTCCGCCGGCTGCCGACACTACTGGCTCGCACGGCGGCGAGCGGTCGGATGTTTGTATTCTACGACGCACAATTTTATGCTCTGCATGGTTCCACGTTGCGGCCACTGTTGAAAGCACGGGGACGTGAAGTGATTGAGATGGTGCTCCCGCGCGGCGAAAAGAGCAAGTCGCGTGCTACTCTGGAACGGATATACGCGTTCCTCCTGAGCGAGCAGATATGTCGTGATGATTTCATTCTTGCCATTGGTGGCGGCGTAACCTCCGATCTGGTGGGGTATGCAGCGGCGACTACCCTGCGCGGCATTGCCTGGGGCGTTATTCCCACGACGTTGCTCGGCATGGTCGATGCAGCTATCGGTGGCAAAACCGGAATCAACCATCGTCTCGGCAAGAATCTGATCGGCGCTTTTTGGCATCCTCGGTTTGTTTATATCGACACCTTGTGGGTCAATACTCTCGATCGTCGTCAGTTGACGGCCGGAATAGGGGAGGTTGTCAAATATGCCGGGCTGGAGGGTCAACCGATGATCGACACCCTCCAACGCTATCTGTCGAGCCCTTCGCAACGCACTCTCACAAAGCTGGTGCGGCAATCGGTCGCCAGCAAGGCGAGGATTGTGACTCTTGACGAGCGTGAGAAAAACATCCGCATGTTCCTCAACTTCGGTCACACTTTCGGTCATGCCCTGGAACACGCGGCTGGATACGGACGGCTGCTGCACGGTGAGGCGATCCTGCTCGGCCTATGGGCAGCGGTGCGGTTAAGTGTGCATCTCAAGCCGTCGCGAGCCAAACGTTTGAACGCCTATCAGGACATTGTCGAAACGTTGTTGCCGAGAATCCCGCGCGTAAGGATCGATCTCGACGGAGTGCTTACGGCCATGAGCTACGACAAGAAGCGTTCGGGTCGGAAGATGAGATTTGTCTTGCTGGACCGTCCCGGAAAAGTGTTTATTGCCGATAACGTTCCTGGAAGAACGATCCGCGACACTGTCAAGCGGACACTGGCGGTTTATGACCGCCTTGGAGGCACGGATGCATAGAATTCTGATCGTCAATGGACCCAATCTGAACCTGCTCGGACAACGCGAGCCGGAGACGTATGGCTCTGAGTCGCTGGATGAGATCAACGAGCGACTAACTGCACACGCCGGACAACTCGGTCTTGACGTCTCGTTTTTCCAGTCGAATTCAGAGGGAGAGATAATTGACTACCTTCACCGCGAAGGATTTGAGGCTGACGGGCTTATCATCAACCCCGGAGCGTTCACGCATTATAGTTATGCCATTCGCGATGCCATCGTTGCGGTGAATCTCTGCGCTGTGGAAGTGCATCTCTCCAATATCTACAGCCGGGAGGAGTTTCGTCACAAGTCGGTGATAGCTCCGGTTTGTCGCGGGCATATTGTCGGCTTCGGGGCCGAGGGATATTTCATGGCACTCTCGTTCTTTGGCAAACCGAAGGGAGACATCTGATGCGCTATTTGGCTGTGACGATTCTGGTCGGGCTGGTGATGGTCTGTTACCTCGGAGCCTGCAAAGAAGAGCAACTATCCAGACAGAGCGTCATAACGGTGTTGGACTCGCTGGAGCATAAGCTTCAGTGGTTAGACTATCGATTGGCGGTAGAGCGCTGGGACTATATCACGGAAGGCGAGTCGGATTCACTGGAGTTCTTCGAACAGCTTTACGACCACGTGCTTACTGATGAGCAGGATTACAACCTGTTGCGGCGCGGAAGAAAACTGCTCACCGATGAAGCCGATCAGCGTCGGGCGGAATTGATCTTGTCACGAATGCAGGTGGGCAGGATCGAGTTGCAGCCGGAGGTGACTGCGTTGCGCGAGGCTATTGGCTACCCCAAGGTCTTGGCGGGAGGGGGAATCGTCGGCTCGCCACTGGTGGACAGTTCCGCCGGTGGTCGACCCGACAACGATGCCCAGCGCCCCGGCGAGTTGTATGTAGACCCGCAATTATCTGATGCCATGGGCCGCTTAATGAGACTGCGCAACCAATTGGCCCGCCGCGAGGGATTCAACAATTACTATGCGCTCTCAATGAAGAGCCAGGGACTGGACGTCGATGAACACCTCCGCCTGGTGCGACAACTGGAAGAAGCCAGCCTTTCGCGGTACCGTCAAACCCGCGACAGCCTGACGGCGCAAATGGGAGGTGCGGAGCCCACGGTTTGGGATGTGTCGAAACTTATTGTGTACCACGGCGGCGGCGGTGTTTGGTCGGCTTTCCCCTGGGATTCCAGTTTGGTGCTGGTGAAGCAGAGTCTGAGAGCCATCGGCTTTGATCTGGATCGACTGCCTGTTTACATTCACGAAGCGAAAACGGGTAGTGAGACGGCGTTGGCGCAATGCATCCCGGTGAAGCCACCTAACGATGTTCGGATATGGATTTATCCTGAGACGGCGATGTATGCCAGCCACGATTTCCTTCATCAGGTCGGTCGGGCTTTGCATTCGACACATGTAGCCCAGGAACGGTCGGTGTTCAATACTTTTCTGCACCCAATCTGGCGCGAGAGTATGGCTCAAATCTTTGCCTACATGTTGGACGAGCCGGCCTGGCTGGAGAAATACGCGCACGCTTCGTCTGCCTCGATCGAACGTCATAGACGCGAGCAAGAAGGGACGGAGGTCGCCCGGCTCCGCTGGACGTTGATGCACCTGATGTTCGAATATAAAGCGTACACCAACCCTAACCGCGATCTGAGCAAGCTCTACTGGGACCAGGTCGAGACGTACATGCTGATGCCGCGTCAGGACGGTCCCGACTACTGGGCCTTGATCGGGGACTATGCTTCACGTCCGGTTCAGATGCACAACGACCTTTACGGCGCGATCATAGCGGCGCAGACGCTGGCCTTCCTGGATAAGCAGTACGGGGGTCTGGTCGACAACCCCGAGGCCTATTCGTTCCTTGTCCAGAACTACATGCGTTTCGGCAGTCGTTATCCGTGGCAGGATTTGTTGCAGCGCGGCACGGGGGAGAACCTGAACTCGGGGTACTATCTCGCTCGCCTGGGATTGTAGTCTCTCTGTAGAGTTCAAAACCCGACCAGAAAATAGATATCAAGTCCGATGCATTCTCCGTCACCGGGGATTACGCGGATTGGGCCGTCCTCCAGTTCATATCCGTCACTGAAGGCTCGCTTATAGTATAGCTCAAACTGTGCCGATGTGACGGGGCCGGTGTGATATACTTGTCCGATGCCTATTCTGACGTATGGATGTGACCCAAGATCCGCGTCATTGTCGTCTCGTGGATAAGTGCCCATAAGTACACCACCTTCAATCCGTGAGTATAGCGAGGAGCGACCCCCCGGCGAGAAGCGGTAGGAGAAACTGCCACCGAACGATGCCAACCGGATCGATTCATCACGAACATCAAGCGGTGTTTTCCAGCCTATCTCGGCAATGATACCCAGCGTCATGGTCGGCTTAAGAGTGTACTCGCCAAGCAGGCCGAAGCCGTAGATCAGTTTCTCAGCAAAACCGCCGCGCGCCTTTCTGACCGCGTCCGCAGCCTCGCCGATGACAACGCCGGTACTGAATTTCGCGCCTACCTGGTATCTGGTCTGACGGATATCAAATGTCCGCTCCGAAGGTTTGGAGAGTCGCGGACGACCGGCTTCGGACTGTCCGGCGATAAACAAGGCAGCAAGCAAGGTCATCACCACAAATCGAACTGGACAGTTAAGCATCGTTTCCTCCTTCGTGGGTTGCACCTCATAATTATAGACAGGTATGCGAATATTGCAAAGCGTGATCTACAACGCAAGTCTAAACTGAATTCAGCCCTGAAGCTACTCGGTGAAATCGCTTGTCGTCCTGCCGTCCGCCGCTTAGTTTGACGTCCATGAAGGCGACGAACTCAGCTAATACCGACAGCATAACCAGCGGGCCGATCACCCGCACTGTTTTTTCACTGGCCTTGCCGGTGGTGCTGGCGATGCTGATGGAGTTCGCCCTGGCCAGCACCGATTACTTCTGGGTGGGCAAACTCGGCGCTACCGCGCAGGATGCGGTCACCTCATCGATGGTCGTTATCTGGACTATCTTCGCCGCGATTTCCATTATCAGCGTCGGCGTCACGGCGTTGGTTTCTCGTTATGTCGGCGCCAAAGATATCGATAAGGTGGTTTACTACATTCGTCAGGGCATGGCCATGGCGGTTGGGATGGCGCTGATTTTCACGACCGTGGGCTACCTGCTCACGCCAGCCATGCTCGGATTCATGGATACGAGCGAAGCCACCATGCAACACGCTGTGCCGTACCTTCGGATATTTTTCCTGTCGTCGATAGCCTTTTTCTTGACGGATACGGTGTACGCCGTGTTTCGCGCTTCCGGTGATACCCGCACACCGACCAAAGTCAGCGTGATGGTGGTTCTGTTGAACATGGCTCTCGACCCACTGTTGATATTCGGGTGGGGACCGGTTCCTTCGCTGGGTGTGGCGGGGGCCAGTCTGGCCTCGGCCATCGCCCTGGGGATCGGAGCGACTACAATCATCGTCAGAATGCTCAGGGGCGGACTCGGGTATCGTGTCACCGGTCTGATCTCCGGCAGACCGCGATTGACGAGCATGTTGAAAATCGGCCGCATCGGATTGCCGATAAGTACTCAGCAGTTTGTGTTCATTTTCGTTTACTGGTTCCTGATCAAGATTGTGCACGAGTTCGGTGAGACCGCCGCCGCCGCCATGGGGATCGGCAATCGCATGGAGTCGTTTTCGTACCTGACCTGTTACGGCTTCTCGGTGGCGGCCGCGACGATGGTGGGACAAAACCTGGGAGCGAAGCAGCCCGACCGAGCAGCCCGTTGTGCCTGGGGTGCAACCAACGCGGCGGTAGGGATCACATTCATTATATCTCTGCTGTTTATCCTGATCCCGGAACTGATTGCATCGATATTCACCGACGATCCGCTAGTGCTCAAGATCGCTGTTGATTACCTGATCATCCTCGGCCTCTCCCAGATCGCCATGGCTTTTGAGATCGTACTTGAGGGCGCTTTCGGCGGCGCCGGCGACACCGTGCCGCCAATGGTCGTGATGATTCCCGGCTCGGCCATTCGTATCCCCCTGGCCTATTATCTGGTCTACAATCTCGGCTGGGGTATCAACGGTGTCTGGTGGACACTCACTATAACTTCGGCCTTGAAAGCGATAGTGTTGGCGTATTGGTTCAAACGGGGGACGTGGAAGCTGAAAGAGGTATGAGCGTCGCGCATAGACGATAACAAGTTGTTGATTCAGAGGGAAGCACAACGATATATTGATTCCAAAGCATGTCCTGAGTTAGGAAGATTATGACTGAGAAGTTCGTACGTTTTGAAAATCCAAACACGCAGCTAACCGAGTATGGACGCATCGAGAGCGACCGGATGTTGCTCCTGAAGCAGGCCCCCTGGCGTTCTACTGATACGGCAGGGGAGACTTTCAAGCTTGAAAGTGTTACTCTGAAGGCGCCCGTGGAACCTTCCAAAATCGTCTGCATCGGGCTTAACTATCATGCCCACGTGCAGGCATCGCAGTCGGCCGATGAGGCGCCGAAGTATCCGCTGGTATTTCTGAAACCGCCGTCGGCCATAATTGGACCGGATGAACAGATCGTTCATCCCCCGGTGTCCGAGCGGGTAGATTACGAAGCCGAGCTGGGCGTAGTGATCGGTCGCACGGCCAGGAAGGTGGCGCGTGAAAAAGCCGACGAGTACATTTTCGGATTGACTTGCGTCAACGACGTCACCGCGCGCGATTTGCAGAAGAAAGATGGTCAGTGGAGCCGGGCCAAAGGGTTTGACACTTTTTGTCCGGTCGGTCCCTGGATCGTAACCGGGGTCGACTGCAAGGACGTGCTGGTTGAGGGTATACTTAATGGTGAGGTGAAGCAGTCCGGACGGACCTCGCTGATGATATTCGATGTGCCGTTCCTGGTGAGCTATGTGTCGTCGATCATGACGTTGTACCCCGGTGATTTGATCTCAACCGGCACCCCGGCCGGTATCGCACCGATGAAGCCGGGGGACAAGATCGAAGTACGCGTCGAAAATGTCGGCTCGTTGGTCAACTATATGGCGGCAGCGGATTAGCGCTTGATGACATTTGTCTGCCAAGCGGGGTTATTCGACTTTGATGGTGAACGAAGATTGCTCGACGGTGTAAGACTGTTGGAGAGGCGAGGCAGGAAAGCGGTGGACGATCGATACTGTGGAACCACACATGACTGAGCGGCTGTACTATCACGATTCAAACCTGCTGGAGTTCGAGGCGACCATTGTTCGGACGGGTGAGCAGGATGGTCGGACCTTTACAGTTTTGGACAAGTCGGCGTTTTATCCGACCTCCGGTGGCCAGCAGTACGACACGGGGCGACTGAACACGACTGACATCGTTGATGTGCAAGAGGGACCGGAGGGCGAGGTTCTGCATTTTTCCAGGCAGCCGGTCGGCGCCGCAGGTACTGGCCTGACGGGTGTTGTCAACAGGGAACGCCGTCGCCGTCATTGTTGTTTTCACACCGCCCAGCATATTCTCAGCCACGTCTTCGCCACACTGTTTGATATGCCGACCGTCTCGGTGCATCTGGGCGAGGAGTATGGCGCTGTTGAACTGCAAGGAAGTGTGCCGCCCTCCGAGCAACTAGATCAGGTCGAAAAGCGCGCCAACGACATCATCCGCGAGGCTCATCCGGTGACGATCATCTTCGCCGAAGGGGACGAGTTGGCCTCGATGCCGTTGCGAAAACCGCCTCAGCGCGGAGGGAAGGTCCGCGTGATAAGGATCGGCGAGCTTGAGTGCGTAGCCTGCGGCGGCACCCACTGTTCCAACTCAGCCGAAGTCGGTATGCTCAAGATTGTCGGTGTTGAGAAACTGCGTGGACATCCTCTGGTGAAATTCCTGGTCGCCGAGCGAGCTTTCGAGGACTACCGTTCGCGATTCGAGGTTACGTCGCAGTTGGCTCAGTCGCTGACCTGTCACCATCGGGATCTGCCGGATAAATTCGCTGCCCTCGCTGCCGAAAGCAAAACACTGCACCGGCAACTGACGGATCTGTATAAAGAGTTGTTGCCGCGACGGGCTGAAGCTATAGCCGCAAAGGCTAAGCTTGAGAGTAAGAAACTGGTATGCACTCTCTCCGATCTCCCTGACGTCCGCCTCACCGGTCAACTGGCGCCATTGGTCGCCGACGAGATCAACGGTGTCGCCTTACTGATTCATGACACTCGGCTGTTTGTGGCCTGCGCTCAGGGAAGCGCGTTCGACGCCGGTGAGTTGGCGAAACAGTTGTCGAAACGTTTCTCTCTCAAGGGGGGCGGCAATGGTCGCCTGGCGCAGTTGGGCGGTGTTGAAACAGACAAGCTGAGCGAGATCGAGGCATTCCTGAATACGGTAGTGCAAGGGTAAGCAGGTGTTCATTAGACCCATCATCATAGTTCTGTCACTTGTCTTCGCTATGGCCGGTTCCGCTCAGGAACAGTCGGAACTGACCCTGACGCAGATGAACGAATTGGAAGTGCTGCTCAAGGACGGCAGGTATCTTTCGCATGTAACCGGCAATGTCGAGTTTGAAACCCAGTCCGGCAAGATTTACTGCGACTCAGCCGTCTGGTCGCAAGACGAATTCGTCCGGTTGAACGGGCATGTCCGCGTCGATGACAGCGCCTACAGTCTCACGGCCGACTCAGTGTACTACGATCTCGTCGATTCCCTCGTGACCGCCTGGGGTGAGCGCGTGGAATTATGGTCGTTTGAAGACTCCATCTACGCGGTCGGTCCGTTCGCTGTGTTCGACCGCCGTGAACAGAACTTCTACATGAACCAAAGACCGCTCCTGTATGTCAAGTATCCCGACAGCGCGACAATGGTGGAAGTGCTGGCCGATTCAGTCGCCTACACCGGCGATTCGTCGCTGGCGGTTGCCGTGGGCGAGGTCATAATCTCATCGGAGGAGTTCGCCTCGCATTCCGGTCTGGCTGTCATGAATGGAGACGAAAATATCCTGATACTCTCGGAAGAACCGACGGCGGAGCGCAGGGGATCCAAACTGTCGGGGGGGCTCATCACCATACACCACCAGGATGACCTGATCCGCTCTATAGAAGTCGTCGATTCGGCAACGGGGGATTTCATGCAACCTGTCGACTCCGCCGGAATCTTCACTGATCGTTCGGTTCTGTCGGGTAATCGGATACTGATGGATTTCGAGCACGGTCTGCTCAGTCGGATTATCTGTACCGAACAAGCCTACTCCTGGTACTATCCTTCAACTCGCGGCGGGCGGGAATTCCATGAGAATTCCGTCTCCGGCGACACCATTCGTTTTCGCGTCGACAATGAGCGACTGCTGGCGGTGGAAGTGCTCGGCGGCGCTATTGGTACTTACGTCAACGGACGAAAAACCCCCGGCGACAGTATGGTTGTCACCAGCGCCGATACCGTTGACTACAACGCTCGCTTCATTGAGTACAACATGGTGGATTCACTGATCACTCTGCAGGAAGCCGGCCGGGTGACATCCGGATCGATGGCGTTGTCGGCTCAGCGCATCTTGTTCGATACCAAAGGCAGCATTGTCGAGGCGTTTTCGGCGTCGTTGGAGTCGGACAGCAGTGTTGAAGCGAGCGGCTTGTCCGCGAGGATGCAGCCAAACAACCTGCCGATTGAGTTGCAGGATGGTCAGGACGTGATGCATGGTGATTATCTGGAATACTCGCTCATAACGAAGAAGGGGAGGATTATCAAGTCCAAGTCCTGTTACGACAAGAGTCACTACTACGGCGACAAGATGTTTCGGGAACAGGAGAACATTTT
>JAUXBJ010000380.1 GCA_030619425.1 bacterium | reverse complement strand
GGTGTACTTCATGGCCAAGCAGGAGTTGTTTGAGAACCCTCTGTTCGGCAGCATCATCAGAAGGACTAACGCCCTACCACTGCGCCGCGGCACTATCGACCGCGCCGCCCTGGACAGCTGTGTCGAGGTAATTGAACAAGGCTACGGCTTGACTGTTTTCCCCGAAGGTACCCGGGCCAAAGAAGGACGTTTCCTTGATCCGAAACCGGGGGTGGGGATGGTGGCCGTGCGTGCGCGCTGTCCCATTGTGCCCGCCTACATCCACGGCTCCAATCATCTCGGGGCCTGCCTGCTCGGTCGTGAGCGCCTCAGCATCACCTACGGTGAACCACTGCCGGCCGACTGGGTGGCCTCCTTTGAAGCCACCAAGGAGAGCTATACAGAGATCGCCCGAGTAGTGATGGAGCGCATCGCCGGTCTCAGCGGTACAGGAAAACCCTAAACCGAAACCGCTTGTCACCCGATCATTAATCCAGCCGCGATATTAGAGAAATGACTTGATTTTTCCTCAGGTCAGGCTATTTTATGCGGCTGCCGCGAAGAGAACGCGGCGACCTGACGGTTTTCCGCTTGCGGAAAAATCCAAAACCGTCAGGGTTCATGTAAGGAGGTTCTCTAAAGTAAATGGCAGAAGCCAATAATTTCGTAACCCCAAAACCGTCCGCCAAGGTCTCCAAGCGCAAATCCGGCGCTGGTCGCAAAACCAGAAAGATCAAAACCAAAATCACCAGGAATCATACCGCCACGGTGACGCCGGTTGCGGAAACTCAGAAGGAAAAGGCCCAGCGGATAATGACTGTTCGCCACCAGCGCATGGTGGAGAAAGCCAGAGTACGTTCCTCAATGCCGGCCGTGGAACCGGTCCCGGAAGTATCGGCGGTCAAAATCACCGATATCTCGGGAGTCGTTTACGACCTGCCGGACTACCAGGCAATGGTCGACATGTACGACTCAACCATCCGTTCCATTCGCGAGGGCGAAGTGGTCAACGGTACGGTCATGGGTGTCACCCGCGATGACATCATCGTCGACGTCGGCTTCAAGAGCGAGGGGATCATTCCGATCCACGAGTTCCCGGCGCCCCTGAACATCAAGGTCGGCGACGACATCGATGTCTACCTGGAGCAGATCGAGGACTCCAACGGACAACTCATCCTCTCCAAGCAGAAGGCCGACTTCATGCGGGTCTGGGACAAGATTCGTGAAGTCCATGATTCCGGTAATCAGATCGAGGGTCGAGTGGTGCGCCGCATCAAGGGCGGGCTGGTCGTGGATATCATGGGGGTGGACGCGTTCCTGCCCGGTTCGCAGGTAGCGCTCCGGCAGGTACCGGATTTCGACGCTTTGATCGGCGAAATGATGAGCGTCAAGATTATCAAGATCAACAAAAGCCGGCGTAACATTGTTATCTCCCGCCGTGTCGTCCTCGAAGAACAGCGTGAATCGATGCGTGCGCAGCTACTGAGCGAAATCGCGGTCGGTCAGATCAGACAGGGCATTGTCAAAAATGTCACCGACTTCGGGGTATTCATCGATCTCGGCGGTGTCGACGGCTTGTTGCACATTACCGATATGTCATGGGGTCGGATTCGCCATCCCTCCGAGATGGTCAACTTGGGTGAGAAGATTGATGTCAAGATTCTCGACTTCGATGACAAAACATCGCGAATTTCGCTTGGCCTCAAGCAGATGACCCCCTACCCGTGGGAAAACATTGAGCAGAAATATCCGCTCGGAAAGAAGATCACCGGGCGAGTGGTCTCGATCACCGACTTCGGCGCCTTCGTCGAACTGGAAAAAGGGGTCGAGGGCCTCATCCATATTTCCGAGATGTCCTGGACTCAGCATATCAAGCATCCCTCCAAGATACTGAACGTCAACGATCAGGTTGAAGCTATTATTCTGTCGGTGGACAAGGACAACGAAAAGCTCTCCCTTGGCATCAAACAGATGGAGCCCGATCCCTGGGGAACTATCGAAGAGAAATTCCCGGTCAATCAGGTCGTCTCCGGTAAGGTGCGGAACCTGACCGCTTTCGGCGCCTTTGTCGAATTGGAGGAAGGAATCGACGGTCTCGTACATATCTCGGATATGTCCTGGACCCGCCGCATTCAGCATCCCTCTGAGGTGATGAAGAAGAACGACACAGTGGAAATCAAGATTCTCAAGATAGATCATGACAACCGCCGCATATCGCTGGGGTACAAACAGCTCAATGAGGATCCCTGGCCGGAGATCGCCCGCAAATACGCGGTGGGTACCGATTGTCTCGGCACTATCACCAAGGTGCTCGATCGCGGTGTGGTGGTTGATCTGGATGGTGATCTCGAGGGGTTCGTCCCGGTTGCTCAGTTGGGTCACAAGGACCTTGAGCAACCCGACGCCGCCTTCACCGAAGGTGAGTCGATTCCGTTGCAGGTCATCGAACTTGACAGGAACCAGCGCAAGGTGGTCCTGTCGGTTATGGCCTACTACAAGAAACGCGAGCGGACCGAGTACGAGGAATTCCTGGCCAAGCACGAGCCCAAAGCAACCGCGATGGGTGACGCTATGCCCGAGGAATTGAAGGCGCAGGTCGCCGAAGCGGAAGCGCCTGAACCACCGCCTGCAGAACCAACCGCCGACGAGCCTCACGCTGAAACTGCGGCCGAAGCACCGGCTGAGACAGCCGCAGAGGCGCCGGCTGAAACTCCCGCTGCGGAACCGGCTGACACGCCCACGTCTGAGGCATCGGACGACACCGCCGCCTCTGGTGACTCGGAAGAGGAACCGCCCAAAACTGAATAGACATTTCGATTTCCAATGAAAGTGATTTGTCACTAGTCCCCGGTGGTTGTGTAAGCAGTCACCGGGGTTTTTTGTGGTGTGCGCGGCAGACCTCCCGGTCTGCCCGTTTGAAGGACGTATCCAAGGTAATCAAGGGGCAGACGAGGACGTCTGCCGCCCACAGTACAGAATAACCACCACCCCGTAGTTTTCGGAAAGTTCACTTC
>JAUXBJ010000342.1 GCA_030619425.1 bacterium | reverse complement strand
CTACTCTGCTGTTGTAAAAACCGGAGGGGTTTCGACCTACGAAAACACGTGGATCTAAATGATCTCCGCCGCCTCCACTATCCGCTTCGTGTCCCGCGCGATGACCAACTCCTCGTTGGTGGGGATCACCATCACCTGCACCTTGCTGTCGGTGCGAGAAATGACGACCTCACCGCCGGACACATCGGAGTTCTTTGCTTGATCGAGTTCCAAACCCATCCAGCCCATATCTTCACAAGTCTTAGCTCTAACGGTGGCTGAGTTCTCGCCGGCGCCGGCGGTGAATACCAGAGCATCCAGACCGCCCAAAGCGGCCGTGTAAGCGGCGATATACTTCTTCAGACGGTAGCAGTAAACATCGATAGCGAGTTGCGCGTTGGTGTTGCCCTCAGCAGCGGCCTCCTCGATATCTCTCAGATCAGATGAAACGCCGGAAATTCCCGATAGACCGGAGTGCTCGTCCAGGAGAGTGTTGGCCTCGTGCAGGTTCAATTCCTCCCGCGCCATCACGTGCAGGATGATGGCCGGGTCAAGATCACCGGACCGAGTGTTCATCATCAATCCCTCCAGCGGCGTGAAACCCATGGAGGTGTCAACCGACACGCCCTGATCGATGGCCGCTATCGAAGCGCCGCCGCCAAGGTGACAAGTGACAATCTTCAACTCACTGATCGGCCGTTCCATGATTTCAGCGGCGCGGTCGCTGACGTACTTGTGCGAGGTTCCATGGAAACCGTAGCGGCGAATACCATAGCGCTTGTAAAGCACATACGGGATGCCGTAAATATATGCGCGGGGCGGCATCCGATGATGGAAGGCGGTGTCGAACACCGCGACGTGGGGAATACCCGGGAGCGTTTTCATGGCGGCGTTGATACCGCGGATGTTGTGCGGATTGTGCAGCGGCGCCAAATCGATCAGCGCCCGCAATTCGCCCATCAGGTCCTCCGTAATCCGAACCGAATCAGTGAACCGTTCGCCACCATGAACGACGCGATGCCCAACCGCATTGATCTCGGATTTGTCCTTGATAACACCGTGATTCTCCGACAGAAGCATCGACACCACGTACTCAATCGCCTGGATGTGATCGAGAATCTCGGCGGAGACCTTGACTTCAGCGCGGTCATGCGGCTTGTGTGCAATCAGAGCACCGGCCATGCCGATCCGCGAAATATTACCCTTCGCCAGCGCCAGCTCACTTTCAGCAGCGATCAACTGATACTTGACCGATGACGACCCACAGTTGATGACCAGAATCTTCATAATGTCGTCCCTCCCTGGGCGTTGCCACCGCCCGGTGAATCGTCATCGATCCGGTTCCCTTCCTCATCGTAGCGGAAAAACCCACGACCGCTCTTGACTCCGAGTCGTCCGGCACGAACCATCTTGCGTAGTAACGGGCAGGGGTTGTACTTATGTTCGGAAAGCTCCGCCAGGAGATTCTCCATCCAGGACATGACGACATCCAGCCCCATCATGTCCGCCAGGGCCAGCGGCCCCACGTTGAATCCAAACCCCAGTTTCATCGCCCGGTCGATATCCCGGGCCGAAGCGACACCCTCCATCAGAACGTGCATGGCTTCATTTAACAACGGCACGATGATCCGAGTGGTCACGTATCCGGGGTACTCATTGACGGTGATCCATTTCTTGTCCAGCAATTCGGCGAAAGCCACCGCCTTCTGGAAAGTCTCATCATCAGTCTTGAGTCCTTTGACAATCTCCACCAGTGGAACCTTTGTGACCGGGTTGAGAAAGTGCATACCGATGATTTTCTCCGGTCGCTCGGTCGCCGCCGCCACCTCCGAGATAGAAAGCGTACCGGTGTTGGTGATCATCAGTACATCCTCACGGCAGAGGGAATCGAGCTTCGCAAACAGGTCGCGCTTCATCTCGAGGTTTTCGGGAATGCACTCCATTACGATTTCGGCATCTTCCGCTTGTGTCAGATCCGACGATGGAAAGACGCGAGCGAGGATTGCTTTCTTATCTGACTTGGTCAAACCCCACTTGTGTATTTCGCGGTCCAACGATTCGGAGATGCCTCTGATACCACGTTCCGCCAGCTTGGTTGTTTTGTCAACCAGCGTCACTTCCTCGCCCGAGGTGGCGATGGCCTCGGCCAGACCCTGACCCATCACGCCGGCGCCGATTATGATGATTCTCGTAGTTGCCATTGTCCTCTGTCATCCTTCTTTGTCATTTTCGTTCAGCCGTATTCCGCAAGAATTCGGCAAGGCCAAATATAGTCGCTTCCACGAATACCGCAACTGCATTTTAAGCATAATATCGGCTTAGTGGGTCAAAAACTGGGCTGTTCTTTAGTTTGATTGTACAATCTACATACGGGATGAACCGGTTCAAATTGTTTGACAGCAGGCCTTCAAGCGGCTATCTATCGATAGACAACAGAGGCCAAACATAGCGGGAGACAGTATGTTTCACCACACCAGAACAGTCATTGCAGCAATTGTCGTATTAATCCTGACGGCGTCCCAGGTCGCAGCGCTTGGGCGTGTCGCCCGACGCTATAACGTTATGGATATCTACAGCGGTATGTCCGGCCCGGTGGGCAAGTACGAAAGTCTGGCCGATTTTGTCGATTTCTCCGACGCTGATGGCCGACCGACCGATGTTGACGGTGATGTGCTGTATGACCCGACGTTTCACCTGGGAATAAACTACGGTCAGCTCCGCAACGATAAGATGCTGGTGACGGTGGGCTTCCGTTGGACCAAGATCGAGGCGATCAATCTGCTAGGTCTGAACACGGTAGGGAGACAGGGTCTGGCTATTCTCCTTGATCCCAAAAAACCGAGCATCAATCAGTACGACTTTGATTTCAACTTCAACTACATGTTTCTCAGTATCGCCCAACGGAGCTTTGCGCCTTATGTCGGGGTCGGCTTCAGAGCCGGCGTTACCAGTGTTACGGCCAAGGGATTCCAGTCAGAGTCGCGCCTGAACACTGTCCTGGCCAGCAACTTTGGCGCCGAGTTGAAGCTTTGGGAACATGCCAAGAAGCGGGCATTTCTGACTGTCGCCTCGGTCAACAGCTATGACCTGCTGTCTTCCGGGGATCGTCCCAAGTATTTCAACCTCGGTGCGGCGCTGAAGTACTACTTCCGTCCGTGATGAAAAACGCTGCACCTGAAAAACATCAGTGACACCAAGAGCAATTGATTCGTTTTGTCGATAGAGCTAATAGTTGGAGGCTTGTGAGAGGATGAGATTCATGTCCAACAATTGGCTACGCACCATATTCGTTTTTTTGGTAACGGCGACCATCTGCGGCTGTGGCTGCAACGGTGACGACCCCCCTCAGCCGCCCAAGCCGACCGGTTTGGTGGCGATTCACGGCGATCTCTACCGGGGTGAGATGGGTAGTGCCTCGCTCGATCAGCCGCTGGTATTCGCCGTGGCCGACAATGGCGGAGCCTATGTGCCCGATCAATGGGTGCATTTCACGCTTCTGGAGGG
>JAUXBJ010000252.1 GCA_030619425.1 bacterium | reverse complement strand
CCAAGTTCTACAATAACATCTGGTACGGCTTCGGCAACGGCAACACGGCGGCAGCTATTTGTAACAGCGACGCCATTGCCCAGCAGTACTTGTTCGATAATGGCTGGAACATTATTGGTGGTCCGGCAATCGCTGCTATCGATCGCGCTCCAAACGGCCTTTTGAACCCGCGCCCGACCGATCTGGCCGGCGCCGGCTGGACCGGCTGGACCCATCCGCGCGATGCTGTAAACGGTTACTACCCCGAGGATATCCACGGAAACGGCTTCAGCGGCTGTGGCGCCGACACCATTTCGATCAATTACCCTGACTACGAAACGGTCGAGTATGCCGGTGCTTTCGATCCTAACAGTTCCAGCCTTTGGATCTGCAACTGGACGGCCCTGGACAACCTCGGCTACCTGGCCGATGATTGCAGCGCCCAGCGATGCGAGTGCGCCACCGACGGTCTGCTCGTGCCCAAGCCAGTGAAGCAGGTCGGCGATGCAGACATCGTTGGTTTTACCTACTGGACTCGCGACACCGTGTACAACCTGACCGAATTCGTCTTCATCGAGGACGGCGACACCCTGTTGATCGAGCCCGGGACGATCATTAAGGGCGACCCGGGCCTGGCCTCCGACGCCAGCGCTTTGATTGCGGCTCGCGACGGTTTGATTTACGCCGTGGGTGGCCAGGAGTGCCCGATCATCTTCACTTCGATTCTCGACGACATAGACAACCCGCACGACATTCCGCTCGATACGGTCTTCGGTGTCGGTCGCGGCTTGTGGGGCGGTCTGCTGCTGTTGGGTAACGCCTGCATCAACGCCGAAGGCGGCGAATACGCCATTGAAGGCATTCCGCCGGAAGAACTGCGTGGCAAGTACGGCGGCACCGATGACTATGACACGTCCGGTGTTATGCGCTATGTTTCGATCCGTCACGGTGGTAGTGAAATCGGAGCTGCCAATGAGATTAACGGCCTGACCATGGGCGGCGTCGGTCGCGGCACACGCATCAGCCACATTGAGGTCTTCTACAACTACGATGACGGCTTCGAGTGGTTCGGTGGCAGTGTCAACTGCGACCACCTGATTGGCGCCTTCTGTGGCGACGATGTCTTCGACTATGACGAAGGCTGGCGCGGCGCCGGGCAGTTCTGGTTTGCCATCCATCGTGAGGATTCCGGCGACCGCAGCGGTGAGCACGACGGCGGTAACAATCCAGTCGACGGTCTGCCATGGGCCACCCCGCTTATCTCGAATGCTACTTACGTCGGACGCGGCGCCGAGAACGGTGGTCAGCGCTGTTTTGAGATTCGTGACAACGCCGGTGGCGCTTACTTCAACAGCATCTTCACCGATCATGGTACCTACGGTATCAAAGTCGAGTACAATGCTGATGAAGATCCGGCCACGAGCCGTCAGCGGATGCAGGATGGCACCTTCCTGATGCGTAACAACATCTGGTGGGGCTTCGGCAACGGTAACACGGCTGCTGATATCTGCAACAACGTTGCCGAAACCCAACAGCACCTGTTCGACAACGGTTACAACACGATCAGTGATCCTGGCATCAAGTGCATCAGCCGTACCAACGACGGTATGCTCAACCCGCGCGCGACCACCGAGTATCTTCTCGATTGCGGTTTCGTGTGGATGGACCCGAAGGCTAACTATCTGATGTCACCGCAAGGTGACTGCTCCGACACGGTCTGCGTCGACTGGCCGGACTTCTCACCGGTAACCTATGCCGGCGCTTTCGATCCGTTAGTCACCATGGAAGATAGCTGGGCGTCCGGCTGGAGCTTCCTGTACTGTGGCGACTTCTTCGGTGACGAATTCTGCGATGTTACCTGCTGCATGAGCCCGATCCGCGGAAACGTCGACTACGACCTTGCTGACGCGATCGATATTTCGGACTTGGTCTACCTGGTTGATTACATGTTCACCGGTGGTTCGGCCCCGACATGCTGGCCGGAAGCTAATACTGATGGAAGCGACGCCGATGGCGACGGTGAGGACTCCGCTGCCGACATCGATATTTCCGACCTGGTTTACCTGGTTGATTACATGTTCACCGGCGGCGACGCTCCGGTGGATTGTCCGTTCATGTGGAAGAATAACTAAAATGACTGAACGGGTGGGACACCGACTGCGGTGTCCCACCGAATGAAAAATCCCAATTCCCCCCAGAGAGCGGTTACTCTCTAACCGTACTCATCCAAGGTCTCCATTTCTTCCAAGGTTTGGAGACCTTGTTACTTGGCGGTACAATCTACTGTAGTCCAACCGTCATACTGACACGAACTGTTTTCTTACACATTCCTAACACTTTCTTAACAACTGAATTGTTCCTTGGGAAGACTGCAAAGTCCAATAATGGAGTCGGATGTGGCGAAGACGAAGATACTGGTGGTTGAAGACGAGGATGACATCCGTGAACTTCTCGAGTACAATCTGCTGAAGGCAGGATATGAGGTTACGGCGGTAACGAGCGGTGAAGAGGCGCTGCGGCGTCTGGATTCGACCGCCTTCGATGCTATATTGCTTGACTTGATGTTACCGGGCTTGGACGGCTTTGACGTCTGCCGCAAGTTGAAATACGATCCCGACAGCAGTTCTGTTCCCATAATCATTCTAACAGCCAAGAATGAGGATACCGATATTGTGGCCGGACTGGAGTTAGGCGCCGATGACTATATCGTCAAACCGTTCAGCCCCAACGTGCTGGTCGCCCGCATCAGAGCCGTACTGCGTCGCAAAAAAGAACATGCTGAGGACGACGAATCAAGCCTGATAATCCACGATCTGTCCATCGACCCCCGACGCTACTCCGTGACTCACTGTGGTCAGCCGATTGAACTGTCGTCAACCGAGTTTCGACTTCTTCACCTGCTTGCCCGAAAGCCTGGTTGGGTTTTCTCACGTGACCAGATTGTGACCGCCCTTCACGGCGATGACTACCCGGTAACTGACCGCTCCATTGATGTACAGATCGTGGGGCTGCGCAAGAAACTCGGCGAGGCTGGCGAATACATCCAGACTGTCCGCGGCGTCGGCTACCGCTTCAAGGAATAACCGAGAGAAACACTCCTAACTTGAGTTCAGTTTTCTTAGGCCGGCCGTGAGCACCGGCAAGGCAGAGCCAAATCTTCGGATTGCGTTCAGCCCACACCAACAATGCTCAAGATCGTTTTAGTTACAGACGATCATCAAGTACGACCTGCCGAAGGCGTCGAATGTTGAGATTACCACCTATAGTATCCTCGGCCAGCGCGTGAACAATCTGGTAAATGGTGAGCAACCACCAGGTTTCCACCAGGTCACATGGGACGGAACGGGTTCGGATGGCAGCCCTGTAGACTCCGGCGTATACTTCTGTCGCATCGAAGCCGAAGGCTTCACGAAGTCGAAGAAGATGGTGCTGCTGAAGTAACACACGGGCAACCAATAATGATCCATAAAGGGACAGCGCCTAAAGGTGCTGTCCTTTTTCATCCGCAATTGGCAGCTTCAGTTCGACGGGATGATGCTCTGAGGCTGTCTGCTGTGGCAAGAGGTCGACTGCCATATAAGTTCACGAGGCCGAACCCGAGCAAGCGTGTTTGGTCCCAGGTTTGATTGAACGAACTTGCCGATAATAAGAAATATGATCGGCAAAACAGCTATGAGCAATTTCGAGTTCCTCCGGGAGATCTTCGACCAGAATTGGGAGCGGTTCGGCGGCACTGTCTTCAACTTGCATCCGTTTGAGCAGTCCTTTTCAAGGGAGTTTGCGCAGTCACTCACAATTTGGTCGAAAAGACCGACCGGCTCTATCGCAACTACAAAGACCGCGTCCTGATCGATGATTTGGAGGTCGAAATCCACTTTGTGAAGGACGGCAGGGTCATTGGAAAAGACTCTCGGCCATCTGATAAGTTCGCACACGATATTGAAACAGCTCAGGCGCGATTCTATCTGAACAACCTCTCTGAGGAAGTCAAGAAGGGACAGCGGCAAAAGGCTAAACAAGGTAGCTATCCTGGTGGTGTCGTACCGCTTGGATACATCAGAAACAAGTTCAACAAGACAATAGAGCTTGACCCTGAACGCGCTCCCATTATCCGTGCCTTGTTCGAGCTATACGCACAGGGTGATAAGTCGATAGACAACGTACACGAGTTTGCACGGCAGGCCCGTTTGACCTATCCGAGGAGCGGTCGACTCATCTCCAGATCGGAAGTCGAGCGGATGCTGAAGAAGGTGTTCTACACCGGTAAGTTCCATTGGAACGACATGTTGTATCATGGCGACCATCCTGCTTTGGTGGACCCGGACCTCTTCGACCGAGTGCAGGCCGCATTCGGCAAGAGAACCAACGGAAGGTTCTCAAACAGAGACTTCCTATTCAGCAGGCT
>JAUXBJ010000011.1 GCA_030619425.1 bacterium | reverse complement strand
TGTAGCGCAGCATCAACTTGTAGTTGAACATGGCCTCGGCCAGTTCGGCATAGAAGACCAGACCCTCCGGATCGATAGCGCTGGTGTCGACATAGGTCCGCCAGCCTTGTTCCAGTTCATCGACAGAGCGACCGTACTGTTGCTCGATCTTGTCCTTCAGATTCAGATCATCCGCCGCCACGTACAGCTTCTTGAACTCCGTCCAGCCAAACTCATTGACCAGATACATCACGAAAGTAGCGGCAGTGCGATCGGCCAGGTACGGATCGGCCGTATAGTATCGATAGCTATCCAGAAGCTCCACTAGTGGGATGGCCTCACCGTCGGCCACGATCTCTTTCATGTCAAAGAGCGCAAACGATATATAGTTGGCCAGTCCCTCCGAAAGAAAGGGAGGCGCGTAACCATAGTTGCGCAGCACCGCTGTGTGCGCCAACAGAAACGGATCGGCGGTGTTAAGCGCTTTAGTGAAGACAGCATGAGCCGTAGCTCTGGTGGGATCGACCGCCGTGCCGAATCGTTTATCCCAGATAACGGACGGCAGGTAGCAGGGGCACAGGTAAACATCGTACTTGCCGGGAAGGGTGAAATTGTAGAGCGTTTGGATACGGCGGTAATGCTCTTCCATGATCCCGCGCACGGCGCCCCAGTAGAAATCGCCCAGGGAGTTGGGCAGATAGTTTATGTCGAGGTGGGCCGATGGGTCTTTCGTAAACGTCCCGGCGCGACGGTGGCTGAAGGAGCACATCGTGGTATCGATCTGAACCATTCGTAGCGGCGTAAACTCAAACGTGAATCGTGAGGCGCCTTTGCCCTCGATATCCCCGATGCGCGCCGGCAGGCCATACTCGACCCGAAAACTTCGCGAGTAGGTGTTGGCTCTGGGACCAAGCGTAATGATGTGTACGGTGAATTCGCACCCGCTGCTGTCAGCCGCCTTGAGGTCGATATCAACCGAGAACGCCAGCAGGAATCCGGACGCAGGTATCCCTGCCACGAAGGCAACGGTGTCGGCAAACAGCAGGTGTTCGTACGAGGAGTCCGGGTCGTTCTGGTAAATGGTGATAGCGCCGTCAATACCATCCTCCGACCAGGTCGGTGAACCGGCCAGCAGTAAGATGAAAAGAAATGGAAAGAGTTTTTTCATTATTCCTTATACCTGAGCCAATGACAAAAGCCGATCAGGGATCGGCCGTTTCGATCTTATTCGTCGGCCGGCGCCAAACAACCGTCCTTAAGGATCGGCAGAACCGGCATGGTATCACAAGCGGCGGCGGCCGTAACGTCGGTCTCGAATCCCAGCCGGCTCAAGAACCGGGCGTGCTCACCCTGAGCGATAGTCTGCCGCAGAGCCGTCTTGTTACTCCGATACAGAAGCAAAGCCAGCGATCCGGCATCGTTGACGGTCAGCTTGATCTTGCTCTTCGTCGCCAAAAGATGCATGAGCATGCCGCCGCAAATAGTATCCTCGATAGAAAACTGACCGGTCATTCCGGCGCATGTGATCACCAGATCGCGGCCTTCCTCGGCGATTCTTGCGGCGACTTTGGAGATATTGTTCAGACTGCATGACAGTGTCAGGGCGGCGCCGGTCGCTTCCATGAAGGCTGCGGTGCCGTTGCTGGTGGTCATGACTACGAACTTGCCGCCGACAGCTTCGCTGGTGAACTCCGCCGGCGAGTTCCCCAACTGGAAGCTCTCGATCTTGATTCCGTTCCGTTCGCCGGCGAGGATAGCCATTTCGGGTCCGATTTTCGTCCACATGTCGGCGGCCTCCCCGGGGCCGGACGTCGGTATGACTCCCCGAGCACCCGCCATCAGAGCGGCACTGATACAGGTCGTGCAACGAAGAACATCAATCACCACCACCGTCTTGTCGCTGATTTCGTCGCCGGTGAATGGAATCGGGGTCAAGTACAGTTGTACGTTCATAGGAGGACCCTAACGGTGCGAGCCGTCCTTGTAAAACGGCGGCTTGACCACGTGCGCAGCAAACCGCTTGTTTCGGATAGCTACCTCCAGCTCCGAACCGGCCTTGGCGTAGCGGCGCGGAACGTAGCCGAGAGCGATAGGCTTTTGCAGCGAAGGGGAGAAAGTTCCTGAGGTCACCTTGCCGACCGGTTGTCCGTCAACGAGGAGATCGTACCCATGGCGGGGAAAAGCGCGCCCCTGAACTTCCAGACAGACCAGACGCCGTTTCGGTTTCTCCGCCTTGGTTTGGGCGACAACGTCACGACCAACGAAATCAGTATCGAGGTCAACGATCCAGCCGAGTCCGGCCTCGATGGGATTGGTGGACTCGTCGATATCGTTTCCATACAATGCCATCTTCATCTCCAGCCGCAGGCTGTCGCGCGCGCCCAGGCCGATCAGTTGAAGATCATAGCGCTTTCCCACCTCGGTTATTGCTTTCCAGAGAGTATCGGAGTGCTGCGGCGGGATATACAATTCGAAACCGTCCTCCCCGGTGTAGCCGGTTCGGGAGAACAGAACTTCGCAGCCTGCAATCTCGGCTATGGCTGATGTGTAAAACGCCATATCGGCAAGGTTGTACGTCGTCAGTTCCGACAGAAGTTTCTCGGCGTTCGGTCCCTGTATCGCCAGCAGGCTGACCTGGCCGGATCGGTCGACCAGTTTCACATCACCGTCGAGGTGCGACTCAAGCCAGGCGAAATCCCTGGTGATGTTGGCCGCATTGACCACCAGCAGGTAGCGGTCGGCCAGCCGATAGACCAGCAGATCGTCGACGATACCGCCGTCTGCTTTGGTCATGCAACTGTATTGAATCTGCCCGACTTTAAGGGCGGCAACGTTGTTGGTGGTTACGTGCTGCAAAAAAGCGAGGCCGTCACCCCCGGTCACTTCAAACTCCCCCATGTGGGACAAATCAAACAGACCGACGTTCTCACGCACGGCCAGGTGTTCGGCGATAATCCCCTGATACTGGACAGGCATCATGAAGCCGGCGAATTCAACCATCCTGGCGCCGGCCTCGACATGGTATTTGAAAAAGGCGGTCTTGACCGCCTGCGTTTCGGTCTCGGTCATCGGTGTTATCCTCTTGCGTACGTTACAGACCAGAGTTACCGGCGTAATTAAGAGCGATCAGGGGAAAAGTCAATATCTTAGTTGCTCTTTACCGCTTGCCGAGCACCAGAGCGCCGTGTAGATTCACCCGGTGTAAGTGCTCGCGAACCCTGATTTGAGGCAGGTAGGACAATGCCGGAATTGCCCGAAGTAGAGACGGTTGTCAGAGGACTCCGTGACACTATCATAGGCGAGACGATTAGACGGGTCCAGATCCAGGCGCCACCGGCTTCAACTGTCGTAGCCGAGTCGCTGTAACCGGCGACCTTCGGCTCGCTCTTGACAGGACGCAGGATTCTCGAGGTATCTCGTCGCGGAAAGAACATCCTGATACAACTATCCGATGGTCTCACACTCTGGGTGCATCTCAAGATGACCGGCCACTTCTTCTATCGACCAATCTCCGATCCGGTGGAGAAGCATGATCTGGTGCTGTTCGATTTCGAGTCGACCGGGCGCGGCAAGAACAGTGGCTTTCATTTGCGCTTCAATGACTACCGCCGGTTCGGCCGCTTGCGGCTTTATCCGAGCGAGGAACTGTTCGAGCAGAAAGGACTGGCATCGCTGGGTCCGGAGCCTTTGGATATTTCGGCGGATGATTTCGTAATGATGTGTCATCGTCGCTCTCGCATGTTCAAGCCTGCCCTGCTGGATCAGACGTTTATCGCCGGTCTGGGCAACATCTATGCTGATGAATCTCTGTACAGCGCCCGCATCCACCCGAGGCGGCTGACTAATTCACCATCGCGACGAAAACTTATCGAACTACATGGACACATCCGGAAACTGCTTGAAAAAGCAATCCGACTTATGGGGACATCGGTCGACAGCTACGTCGGGGTCAACGGCCAGACCGGATCATTTCAGAAGTATCTGCGCGCCTACAACAACGAGGGCAACCCCTGCCATTTTTGCGGACGGAAGATCGTGCGGGAGAAGATCGGTTCGCGTTCGGCTCACTACTGCCCGCGTTGTCAGCGGCTGTGACGGCAGTGTCTGTTTAGCCGCCGGTGCTTGTCCGGAAGGTTCGCTCAATTGCATGGTTGTGGGTGCTGTCAGGCGACTCGCCTGACAGCCATCACGTGTGAAGGCAGGCGTCGGACGGGGTCGCCCGACACCGCCCGCTAACACGGATTTACACCTTACACAAACTACCTGACGAAATCCGCATGGTGGCGCAACATCATTCTGGTTGCGTGAGACCGCAATTGCAGTATATTAGACATAGAGGATCACTATGGCATCAATAGACGCAATCATTAATCGTCAACTCCTCAGATGGGAGTTGGAAAAGAAACAAGTAGCCGAACAGCCATCGGCGAAGCCGGCGCCACCGCAAGTGGTAACAGTCAGTCGACAGGCGGGCAGTAGGGGAAGCTACTACGCCACCCGGCTGGCCGAGGAGTTGGGTTTCGACAGACTGCATCGGGAGACCATCGACGCCATCTGCGATTCATCCGGTTACAGAAGGCGAATCGTGGAGAACCTGGATGAAAGGTTTCGCAGCGATCTGGATGTGATGGTGCAGGGGATGATCACCGGCCAATCAGTCGATCATCTCGACTACACCAGGCACCTGTTTCAGGTGGTGCTTTCGACGGCGCGGCTGGGTGGAGTGGTACTGGTCGGGCGGGGTGGTAATTTCATCCTCGGCCCCAGGCGGGGCTTCCATATCCGGGTGGTTGCACCCAGGGAGCAACGCATCGCCAACCTGGTGATATACAAGAACGTGACCAAAGAAGTGGCCGCGGCGGAATCCGACCGGGTGGACAGAGAGCGCAAGGAACTCATGGCGAAGCTGTTCGACCATGATATCGATGATCCGGCGCACTATGACCTGATCATCAACCTGGGCCTGATGGATCTTGAGGAGTTGGTGCAACCGACGATTGCAGCCATCCACGCCAAGCTTGCTCGGTTAGCCACTCTGGCCGAAGAGTAGTCCCAGTCCAGCGTGCTGCGGTGCCTAGAACTGCTCGGTGCGGAGCATCACCAACGTGCAGGCCTCGATCACCTCGAAACCGGCTGCCTTCAGCTTCTCTGCAAGTTCGCTGTTTTCTGCGCCCGGGTTGAACACCACCCGACGTGGTTTGAGCTTGAGGATATTGTCGTATTCGCCACTGGATATCTTCGGGTTGACGTAGACGGTGAGGGTGTCGATCGAATCAGCGATGCCGTCCAGCCCCTTGACGGCCGTGATACCATCCACTACGTGCCCGGCAGGGTGAACCGGAATCGGTTTGTGCCCGTACTCTTTGAGCATACGGACCGCCATGAACGAGTACCGCTCTTCGTTGGTGGAGGCGCCGAGCACCGCCACGTTTGAGTTTGCTGCTGCTTTTATCACGTGTCACTCCTTGCCGTTGTCATTGACGACAATCTAACGTTGTCGGTTGCATATATCAACAAGTACGGCGCCCCGATGTTTCCGAGACGGCACCGCGAGTGACGCCTCGCGGTGGGCGTCATGACACTGCGAACCCAAGTCACCCTTCGACTGCGCTCAGGCTGACGGCGTGTGCGTTAAGCGCGAGAAGCAGGCTTGCCTGCAACGCTCGTGCACGGCGTTGTCTCAAATGCCAACAGTTGTAATTTCAGATAATCGGCAGGATGTTGTTGGGGTCAAACTTGTTCTTGATCTTGCGAGAATAGACTGCGTCCGGGTCCGCGGAGACTTCATCCAAAGCTGCAATGAGGCCGGTCCGGTCAACTGGTTTCTGACGCATAGTGGTGTAGTCATCGCGGGCGGTGTCCGGCATCACGCGAAACGATGCGCTGATAATAAGCCCCAGAAGCCCCCACGAACCGGCGTAAATTTTCACGATATCGTACCCCGATACCGATTTGAAACAGATGGAGCCGGGCGTGATGATCTGTCCTTTCGGCGTGACGATTTCCGCCTTCAGAAAGTAGCGACTCAACGGCACGTCGTGGTCGTGCATCCCGGCTGAGAGACCGACAGCCAACGCGCCGCCGACCGAACCGACATACGGAAGCTCGGCGTGTGGCACAAACAGATTATGGTTCGCCAGGTGACGGTTGATTTCACGAAGCGGGTAACCGCTGCCGGTGGTGACGTACAGATCCTTGGTGCTGATCTCGATCATCTGGTTCAGCCGATCGGTTTTGATCGCAACGACATTCTCGAACTCCCGACCCGCCGGTTCGATATTGTTGCCGAAGCCGGCGATGAACAAACCCTGCTTATGTTTGCAGGCCAGCGTCACAAACCGGGCGGCTTCCTCAGCCGACTCCGGATGAAAAGTCGGTATCAGCTTCTGGTAGGTCAGCCGATTCTCCGGGAACTCGTCTCGAAGGAGAAAGACAAACTGGTTCATCTGATCCATGGCGGCAAGATAGGGATATTTGTCGGCTTGTCAATGTTGTGGTTTGCGTGGTGTGACCAGCGTTCTGAACATCCGGACCTTGTTGGTCAGTCCGCCGCGGCGGATTGCGATCCTGCCACGCGCGAAGCACATAAGGGTGGCTTGCCACCGTCATTCCCGCGCCCCACCGTCATTCCCGCGCCCCACTGTCATTCCCGCGCAGGCGGGAATCCATCTTTTCTTCCAACGTCATACTGGCGGAGGCCAGATTGTAGTGCTGGTCCGTCTTCTTTGAACCCGCCACTCTTGGCTTCGTCATACTGGCGGAGGCCAGTATCCAGCCTTCGAATACAGAACTGGACGCCGGATCAAGTCCGGCATGATGGATACGAGCGGGCGGCATACAAGAACAGTACCAATCCCTCCCAAAACACTCCGGCACAACCATCAATAAAGGATCAACCAATGGTTACCAAAGCGAACCAAACCGACGCCTCTCGCATAACGTCCATACCGTTACAACCTCGTAATCACCATCGATGCTGCAAAGAAAACATGACAACAGACAACACGAACCCATTTCCACGGCGGCTGGGTGGCCGTCTCAAACCCTGTCTGGGGGCGGACTTGGAGCAGACGAGGGCGTATGCCGCCCACGAAAAAGCGAAAATACCCAAAACGAACCCATTTTCACACCGCTCGGTGTCGTTCCCACAGCAAACTGATGGGCCACCCGTATCATGCTGAGCGCAGTCGAAGCATCGGACGACGACAGACGGGAACGTCTGCCCACCCACAGAACAAGACTGGACCCCGGCCTTCGCCGGGGAAACAGAGACCCTACAACACAGATCGGTAAATCTCAACCAGCCGCTCGAAGTAGCGCTCCCAGGTGAATGTCGCCGCCCTGGCCCGGCCGGCATGGATCAGCATGTCGCGGTATGGCGGATCCTCAAGCAGTCGCTCAACGGCCGCGCGGGAGGTGGCGGGGTCGTCGGGCGGTACGAGGACGGCTGCTTCGGCGGCAACCTCGGCCGATGCCGAACAGTTCGACGTGATAACCGGCGAGCCGTGGCTCATCGCCTCCAGAATCGGCAGACCGAACCCCTCTTCCCAGGACGGCAACAGAGTAGCAACGGCATGCCGGTAGAGTATGGCGAGTTCTTCGGAGGTGACCTTGCTGAACAAATGCAGGCGGGCGTTGTCCATTTTGCCCAGACAGTTCCTGACATACTCTTCGTAGCCGAAGCCGGGTTGACCGACCAGTACCAGCTTGACCCCGGACAAAGGTGCGACCGCATCGACCACGTGGCCCAGGTTCTTGCGATACTCCAGCCGACCCACAAAGAGCACGTACCTGGTTGCGACCAGGCCCGCTAGCACCGGTGGCACGGGTGGATCATCATTCTCAGGCGGAGTCTCAACCCCAAGATGCGCCACCGCTACTTTCTCAGGTGGCGCGAGGTCGAGTTCGAGCAGGTTGGTGCGAGTGGTTTCGCTGTCAGTTACGACAAAGTCGACCAAAGTCAGTTCGCGCCGCATACGAGCGCCGATCTTCTTCTGAAACGACGGACTTTGATACCGGTTCGGATACAGACTCCAGACATCGTGGAGCGTATAGACCGATCTACGCCCTCTTAGTCGCGGCAGCCGGTGGCACAGGCCGTGGACGATGTCGAATGACTCTCCCCACCACCGGTCGCCCAGCGACATCTTCTTAAGGGATAGCTCACTGATTAGCTCCTCGGACGGTCGCCCTGAGCGATAGTAGCCCTGCGCGGCTACTTCGGGGTGTTGTTGCGCCTGCTCCAACGTATGAAAGCAAACTTGCGCGATACCGCCGTAGGCTGAGTGAGCCAGGGCATTGACATCATAGCCAGTGCGAATCATGCGCGATCCCGGACGAGGGCTACCATGGAATGCCTTAACCGGATCTGTCGGCGGGGGCTACGGACAGTTGGTCGAGGAGACCGATGATGCTCTCGGCTTTGAACGGTTTCTGCAGAAACCCGTCGGCTGATGCCAGCGTCGGATCGGAATCGATCTCATATTGGGATGCAAAACCCGTAGTGAGAATCACCGCCATCTCAGGGTTCTTCTCTTTGATTTTATTCATCAACGTGATGCCGTCAGTGGCGGGCATTCGAATATCGGTGATGACGGCGTCTATGTCACCATTATCGAGTTCCCTGAGCGCTTCCTCGGAGTTGGAGGCGGAGAGGGGCACATAGTTGTTGGTCCGCAGCATATCGGTGAGTGTTTCGCGGAAGGAATCATCGTCGTCGACCACCATGATGCGTCGGAGGGTGCCGGTTATCCGCTCTGGTTTGCCGGCCAGAGTGCTCTCGATCAGTTCTTCAATATGAGAAATGCGAAACGGTTTAGCCAGAAATCCATCAGCCGAGGCCCGACCGATCATCTCGGCCGAAGGATAACCGGTGATCAGAAGCACCGGCATCCGAGGGTAATAGCGGCGAACTCTCTTGAGCAGTCCGATACCGTCCATTCCCGACATTTTTATGTCGGATATCATCAGGTCGAAAGTCTCATTTTTCAGACGTTCCAGTGCGGTGACACTATCGGGCACGCCCATAGCCTGATAGCCTACGCCGCTCAGAGTGTCGACCAGCAGATTCAATAAATTGGCGTCGTCGTCGACTACCAGTATCCTGGCTCGGGATTCATGCATATCACTACGACCTGATTATGTTCAGAAGCTTCTGCCTGGTTTCTTCCAGAACGTCCTTGTTGTTGGCTTCGATATTCAACCTCAACAACGGTTCGGTGTTGGAAGGGCGCAGATTGAACCAGAAATGGTCGGATTGCACCGTCAGACCGTCCTCCCTGTCCTGATGGTCATCTGAGAAGGCTGCCGCCACCGCCTCCAGCTTGGCTGGGATCGACTCCACCCGGCTGTTGATTTCGCCGGAGCGATAATACGGATCGATCTCTGAGATCATCTCATGCAGCGGCCGGTCTTCTCTGGAGATGAGTTCCAGACAGACCAGAAATGCGATAAGCCCGGAATCGGCGAACCAGTTGTCGCGAAAGTAGAAGTGGCCGGAATGTTCGCCGCCGAAGATGGCGTTGTGTTTTTTCATCAACGGCTTTATGAACGCATGTCCAACGCGAGTGCGGATCGGTGTGCCGCCGAGTCGTTCGACTAGTTCAGGAACGGCCCGTGAACAAATCAAGTTGTAGAGGATCGTCTCTTTTGGATGCTTCGACAGCAGCGATTTGCTCACCAAAGCTGTGACGACGTCGCCACCCAGTTGCGTACCGAACTTATCGACCAAAAACATCCGGTCGGCATCACCGTCAAAAGCCACCCCGAAATCGGCGTTGACTTCTTTGATCTTCGCCTGCAAATCACGCAGGTTCTCAACTTCGATCGGCGAGGCCGGATGATTCGGGAAGCTGCCGTCCAGTTCGAAGAAAAGGCGGACAACCTCGATAGGCAGTTGATCGAGAACCGGCGGCAGCGTCATCCCGGCCATACCGTTGCCGGCATCGATCACGATTCGGTATGGTTTGACGGCGGTCGCATCGATGAATGAAAGACAGTGAGCAGCATAATCCTTACCGATATTTTTGCGCACAATCATCCCTCGCGATGGCAACCGTCTGAGTTCGTTACTTTCCTGAATGATCTTCAGTATCTGCTGCAATCCTTCCTGACCCGACAGCGGCTCGGCGTTCTTGCGACAGATTTTGAAGCCGTTGTATTCTTTAGGATTGTGGCTGGCCGTAATCATCACTCCGGCGTCGTAACCGAACTTACCGACGGCAAAGTAGAGTCCATCGGTCGAGGTTAGTCCCAAATCGATCACGTCGACCCCGGCATCATTAATACCACGCGCGAGTTGATCGAAAAACTCGTCGGACGACATTCGCATATCACGTCCGACGGCAATCGTCTTCGGTTTGAGGAAGCCGGCCAGGACGTGACCGATACGATAGGCGGTTTCCCCGTTCAACTGGTCGGGAACGGTGCCGCGAATATCATACGCTTTGAAAATCGAGGAATCTATTTGCATCCTTCACCATCCGTGTCCACAATTTAGGCAACCTGATCGGAGACGTCAATTAAAACTATGCACCGGTAGCCTACCGTAAGAAGCAAAACTCGAGAGGGAACGGCCCCGACAATTGTGTGAAAGGCCAGCTTGACAGAATAAGGATCCGAACTATATTGCGGTAAGTACACCACGTTACTTCAATGGAACTTTGTGAAGAAGCATAGTGTTCGTTCCGTCAAGGATGAGATCTTTATAGGACGAAACTGGGGTTTCGCCACACCATTCAGGTATACATAGGAGGTATTTGCGCATGTCTGATTTCAGGATTGTGTTATGTCTTGCGTCGTTTCTTGCGCTATCCGGCGCGACTCTGGCGACCACCATCAATGTTCCGGGCGATTCGGCCACCATCCAGGCCGGGATTGACGGAGCCTCCAACTTCGACACGGTGCTGGTGGCAGGAGGCACCTACACAGGTGACGGCAACCGCGATCTCGATTTCGACGGTAAGAGCATCGTCCTTCGCTCCGAGAACGGCCCAGGCGTCACCACTATCGACTGCGGTGGATCGGTATCGGAACCACATCAGGCGCTCCGCTTTCACAACGGCGAGGATTCGTTGTCCGTCGTGAACGGTTTCACGATAACCAACGGCTATTGGTACGACGGTGGCTGGCCGTATTATGATGGGGGAATCGTGCAATGCAGTTCCTCCGCGCCAGCTATCGTCAACTGTGTTATCACCGGCAATACTGGAAACGCTGTCTACTCCTACCATATCTTCTCACCATCGCTGAACTACGGCGTGCTGTTGGACAGTTGCCTGATTTCTAACAACGACGGCTTGGGCATTAGCATAAACGATGGAGCAATCAGGGTTCGCCGGTCGGTGATTTCTCAGAACGACTCCGGTGGTGTTCAGACATGGTGGCACAGTGCTCTTTGGATGTCGGAGACCCTTGTCGATAACAACGGTAAGTTCGGCATCGATCTCAACACCAGCTTAGGTGCGGACTTTGAAATCGTCAACAGCACGGTTGTGTCCAACTCAGGCGATGGCATTAACTTCTACGAAGATCCACCCAAGGACGGCGGCAACCGTGGCGCAAAAATGCTCAGCAATACACTGGTAGCCTTCAACCAGGGGCGGGGCATTGAAACAGACGGCGTCGGTATCTTCTGGCCGGCACACTGCAACAATTCGTATGGAAACTCACTAGGTGACTGGCCGAGCTGGGACCATGGGCTTGGAAGCGACACCGTGGGGAATATTTCCTTCGACCCGCTGTTCTGCGACACGACCTTTCTCACCTATCAACTCGATGGTCTCTCTCCCTGCGCCGCCTACAGCCCACTGAACCAGTGTGGGGAGTTGATCGGAGCTTTTGACGTCGTCGCCGGTTGCGACTCTCCCGCCGACACTGACTCAGACGGCATCGCCGACATCATGGACAACTGCCCCACCGTTGCCAACCCGGACCAGACGGACAGCGACGGCGACGGCATCGGCGACGCCTGCGACCCCTCCGGCGTATGGCATGTCAAGCCGGACGGCTCCGGCGATGCGCCTACGATTCAGGCAGCCATAGACTCAGCCTCGGCTCGTGATACAATCATCTGTGCCGCCGGCACCTACACAGGTGACGGCAACCGCGATATAGAGTTCAGGGGCAAGAGCCTGCTGTTGCTGTCGGAAAGCGGCCCCGAGGTAACTATCATCGACTGCGACGGCACTGAGCTTGATCGGCACATAGGGTTGAAATTCGTCAACGGCGAGGACTCGACCACTGTGGTTGACGGCTTTACGATCACTGATGGCTGGGAAGTGCTTTTCGGATTCAGTGACTACTACGAGACCGGAACCGTTTTCTGTTCCACCGCGGCGCCGACGATTCGCAACTGTATTATCACCGGCAATCATGGCGATGGTGTCGTCAGCTATGAATGGCCGGCACACCCACATCTAACCAACTGCCGGGTTCTTAATAACTCTGACGCCGGCGTCCATCTCCAGGGGGCCGATGCACGGATAACCAACTCAGAAGTCTCTTTCAATGGTGGCCACGGTGTCGCGGTGCCGTGGTCCGGCAATCTGCGCATGGATAGCTGTCTGGTTCGGGGTAACGGCCAGAGCGGAATCTTCGCCTTCACCATGTATAGTGATTTCCTGATATCATCGTGCACGGTTGTAGATAATTTCCAGGGACTCACCTGGTGGTTCAGCTATCCCAAAGAGGGCGCGCCCACACCGCAGAATGAAAGATACAACAATCTGAATGTTACGAACTGCATTTTTGCATTTAACCAGACGACAGGCGTTCAGGCGGAATGGAGCGAGTACGACACCGTAGCTTTCTGCAACAATTCCTACGGAAATCCTTCGGGCAACTGGGACGCCGGACCTAATCACGGCGCTGGTGATGAGCTCGGCAACATCTCAGCCGACCCGCTTTTCTGCGACGCGGCATCGGGCGACTTCAGCCTGGCTGCCGGCTCGCCTTGTTTGCCTCCGGGTAATAGTTGTGGTGCTCAAATGGGCCTTTATGGCCAGGGTTGTGGCGACTGCTGCATCAGACGTGGTGACGTCAATCACGACGGCGCACCCAATATCGACATCTCAGACTTGGTGTATATGGTCGACTACATGTTCACTGGTGGTCCGCCGCCGCCGTGCCTTGAGGAGGGCGACATCAACGGCGATGGTAACCCAACGATCGACATCGCCGATCTGGTCTACCTGGTCGACTACGCTTTCAACGGGGGTCCGGCCCCGCCGCCGTGCGGGGAGTGAGGTGCGTGTCAGCAAAACAGGCCCCATGAATCGCAGGTTACTGTGGCGACCGTTGAAAGCTGGGGGACAGGTGGGCTTGTCTTCAATTGATCGACAAATGCAGGCTTTCGCAAAGGACTATCCTGGAGGTCTGCCTGATTTCGGCTATTCAGAGACAATAGTGGTTACTTCAGATTACAGCGGACAGCACGCAACCGCCACGCATCAGGTCGTTTCGTTCCTGATGGTGGACCTAGCACAGTCCAAAGATTGGGACCGGCGCCGAATCTCAGCGCGCAAGAAGTACCTCAGTGACGGTAGGAGAATGTCCTACAAGAGGCTCGGCGATGATCAACGAAGAAGAGCGCTTAGACCTTTCTTGGAAGCAGCAGACAGATTGCACGGAGTGTGCGTGACAATTGCGATAGACAAGTCGATTAGAACACTCTTCGCAAGAGGAGCACCATTGGACCTCACCAACCCTGAATTTGCTCAGTATCGCACGTGGAAACGTCCCGCTCTAGAAAACGCCTGTCGGGTAATTCACATTCTGTCGCTCTTTATGGCTGGACTGTGTCAGCCGCGTCAGAATCTACTTTGGTTCACGGATGAAGACGCAATAGCAGCCAATCCACAGCGCTTATATCAGCTCACGGACCTTTTCGCATGGATTTCGTCTGGCTACCTGTCATTTGATATGGGACATTTGCGTTGTGGGACCACTGCATCGGATGATGGGTCGAAACGGATCGAGGATCTGGCAGCGATTCCTGACTTGATTGCCGGTGCTGTATCTGAGCAGTTCGAGGTGACTGACCGCGAGATGCCGGATATGGTCGGAAATGTCTTCTGGTTACATGCGCCGCTGGTAAGGGCGAAAACAAACTTCATTTCCCGCTGGCTTATCAAAACAGAGGCACCGCTCAAGCGATTGGTTTTCTATATAAGCTCCTCCGAGTCCGCCCCATTTTGCTCTGCTCTCATGCACTTTCATGCTAGGCAGTCCACATAGGTTCACCTCCCTCAACATCTCCCTTGCCATCTTAGGGCTATTGCCTTAGCTTCTCGGTATGAAACTGGGTATTATCGGCAAGCCGCAGTGCGGCAAGACAACCGTGTTCAATTCCGCCGCCTCTCTGCAGGAAACAGTGGGAGACTACAGCCAGGCATTGCACCGGGCGGTCATAAAGGTCCCCGACGAACGGGTCGACCGGCTGGCCGAACTGATGCAACCGGACAAGCATACTTATGCCGAGATTGAGTTCCT